>JAAAPG010000020.1 GCA_009908405.1 Alphaproteobacteria bacterium
GAGCTTGTCGAGCCCCAGGATATGCCGCGCATAGATCGCGTAAGGGTCACGGATCAGCGTTTCGATCTGGGTGACCGACAACCGGTCCGGGCGCAGCGGGGGCGCGGGCGCGGGGCGCGGTGCGGGCGGGTCCGGCGGGACACTGCGCATATCCGCCTCGAACGCGTAGGACCGGTCCAGCCAGCGCGCGCCGCGCGCGCGCATCGCTGCAAGCGCAGCCTCGCCACCTTGGGCCGGGAGACCCTGCAACAGGTTGGTCAAACGGTTCAGCCAACGCGCGGGCACCGTCTGCGCCTCCGAACTGCGGATCGCGCGCGACAGCACCACCCGCGGCGCGCAGATCGCCTGCTGAAAGTCATGCGCCGACAAACCGATCTGGCGGTCGGGCAGCAACAAGCCCAGTTGCGCGCGCATGCTCCGGTTCAGCCATGGGTCAGGGTCCGGCACCTTGGGCCAAACGCCCTCGTTCAGCCCTGCGGCGATGACCAGATCCGCGCCTTGCACCCGCGCTTCCAGCGTCCCCCAGATCATGATGTCGGGATGCGCCGTGACCGGCTCTCGCACCTCGCGGCCGGCGAAATATCCCGACAGCAGCGATTCGTAGTCGAACGGGGTCAGATCGCCGCTTGCATCGGCCTCTGCGGTCAGGTCCATCATGGCGTTGCGGGCCTCAATACCTGCCGCCGCGTCCCACAACCCGCCCGAGCCCGCCGTACCGGCACCCGCCGCCAAAGCCTCTGCCAAGGCAAGATGGTCGGTCAAAAGCTGGCGCAGCGGACGCGCAGACGGATCGGGACCAGACGGCAGGACACGGGCCAACCACTGCGCCCAATCCTTGCGCGGCCCGTCTTCGGGGGCGAATGACGCGAGCACCTGGGCGTCGGGAAACGGCACCGAATGCTTGCGCAAGAACAGTTCCAGGTCCCGCGTGTGCAGAAGGTGTTCGCCACGCGCGTTGCCGCTATGCGCCAGCGGATGTTTCAGAAGCGCCAGCAGTTTCGGCAGGTCAAGCCGACGCACGAACATCTCGGCCACTTGCCGCAGGAACCGGCCCGGCGCGGACAGCCCCAACGGACGACCGGCACTGTCATCGGGGGTGATTCCCCAGGCCTGAAGCGCCGCGGTAACCCGGCGCGTCAGATCGCGGTCGGGCGTGACCAGGGCGGCGCGCTGGCCCCGGCTGGCCGCGTCGAACAGGCAATGCGCGATAGCCACGGCCTCTGCGCGGGGCGAGGGGGCCTCGATCAGGCTCAGCCCGTCTGTCGCGGCGGCCAGGTCGCCCAGGCCCGGCCCGTCGCGTAACCACTGGTCCGTCTGCGGTGCCGGGCGCAGCGCCAGTGACACCAGCTTGCCGCGCGGCAGCGCCGGGCTGTCGCACCATGGCCGGACATGTTTTGGTTCCATTTCCAGGGCTTGCAGCAGGGTATGAAACCGGTATTGCGGGTGATCTTCGGCCGCTGTCAGCGCGTCAAGCTGCGCCCATGCCGCATCGGGCATCTCAAAATCGAACCCCGGCAAGACCACAGCGCCTTGGGGCAGCCGCGCCACCGCCTGCATCAGCAGCGCCGTGGTCCCGCGCGACCCGGTGGACCCGACCACAAGGACAGGATCGGGGGGCGGGCTCTGCGCCCAAGACTCTGTCAATTCGACGACCTGCGCGCGCAAACGGCCCTCGGGATCGTTTGAATCCTGTGCGATCACGGTTTCGGCCAGGCTCAGGAAGCGCTGCGATTGCGCCCAATGCGCGGCATGATTGCTCAGGTCCAGACGTTCGAAGCTTGAAAACGGCACGCCTTCGGCCTGCATTTCGGCAAATAGCCGCGCAAGGCTGTCGGCCAGGTCGAACACCGCGGCGCGCGGGGCCAGATTGGGCTGCGCGGCTTGCAGCGCGCCAACAAGCCGCGCCAATTCCAGCCGACGCCGCAACGGCGGGATGGCGGGCGCATGATGCGCCGCGCCATCAAACAGCAGCGGATCGCTCACAAGGCGGATGCGCGGCAACACGGCCGGCCCGTGCTCGACAAGGCAGGCCCGTATTCGCCGGCGCATTCGGGCAGAATTCACAAGGATAGTGATCCGTGCGCGGGCCTCTGGCGGGGTGTCCGTTAACCGCGCCAGCAACCCGTCGGCGAACAATTTGGGAAAATCCGCGCCGGGTGGCAGGGCGAAAACCCGTGGATCACCTTGTGTCGGATCGAACATCATTGGGTCTGCTCCAGGCCAGCCAGCCGTGCGTGCCACCGTGGGTTCGTGCTGGCAAAGGTCAGCACGCGCGAATCGCCGTCGGGGGTCAGTTTCAGGTGAAGCGCGTCTTTTGGCACGAACCGCCCCAGCCGCTCCGGCCATTCGACAAGACACACCGCGCTGTCGAACGCCTCGAACAGGCCAAGCTCATCGCATTCCCCGGCATCACCCAACCTGTACAGATCGGCATGGTAAATCTCGAACCTGCCCAGATCATAGGTCTGGATCAGCGTATAGGTGGGTGACGGAACATCTTCGTGGCGCCCCAACATGGCCAGGCGCGACTGGATCAGCGCCCGTGCGAAATGGCTTTTGCCTGCTCCGACAGGACCCGATAGCAGTATAACATCGCCCGGTCCAAGATCACCCCCCAGACGCCGCGCGATCAACGCGGTGGTGTCGGGCGACAGGCTTGTCAGGCGCAAGGCAGGATGAGACGTCATGATGCCAGATGTGCCACGCGCGCCAATCCGAAACCAGCCCTGTTTGACGAAAGGGCGCGCAGGGCCGCGCGCGTCACGCGGCGCGACGCTCAGGCTCGAGAGCGGCTGCCCGCGTGATGCACTACCCGCGATTTGCGCGACGCCGCGCTGGGAGCAGGGTGTTCCGAACCGTCTTTCTCCAACCCTGCCGATGGCGCAAGCGACTTGGGCCGACGCATTTGCGCGGCCGAGGTTTCTGTCAGCAGATCAGGCGCAGCCAAGGCCTGGGCATGTGCCCGCATCTGCGTCACCGACCGCGCAGGTTGGTCGCCTTGGCGCTGAGCTGAAGCATGTGCGAGTCCCAAGTTGGCCGAATTCTCGCGTGACTTGCCTTGTACAAGCGGGCGAAAGGTAATCATGAGGCATTCCTGACGCAGCCAACGGGCATGGACCCCCAACGTGGTCCCGTCCATCAAGCAAACCGTTCCGGTCAGCACCCGCTGGCGGTCCGACATCTCTGCAAGCTGTGTCAATTCAGACCAGAACTGCGTGGTCGCAGAGGTTCTGGCCCAAAGCGCCACGGCGTGGCGAAACCCGGTATCGGCCAGGTCATTGCAAGGGTTTTCGCCCCAAATCTGGCTGTAGCGGTCGTTGCTGAGCAAGGTATCGCCCGCGCCGTTGAAGACCACGACCGCATCCTGCAACCCGTCGAACACGGCTTGGCCGATCTCGATCTCGGCGCGCAGGTTGCGCACCAGCGCGGCATCCGAGGTGACATCCTCGAAGAAAAAGGCCAAGGCCCCGCCGGGCTGGGGACGTCCGCTAACCTGAAAGATGCGCCCGGTATCCAGGCACCATTCTTCGCTGAACGAACCGATCTGCGCGGCGTGTTCCATTTCGGCCATGTCATTGCGCCAAGTCGCGAAGTCCTTGGGTTCAGGCAACATGCGCAGCTCACGCAATGTATAGAGAAACTGCTCAAGGCTGGGGCGCGCGGCCAGAAACAGCGGGTCAAGCCCCATCAGATCGACCAGCGCGGGGTTGAACACCTGCAAGCGCCGATCGCGGTCGAACAGGGCAAGCCCCGTCGGCAAAGACGCAAATGTCCGGGTCAAGACCTGCATCATCTCGCGACGCGAGGTTTCGGTCTGCACCGTCAGGTCAATCGGCGTTGCAAAATGCAGCTGGCCGCTCGCATCAGGCGCTTGGGCGTGGCAGAACCAGGCGACATGGTCCGGCATTTCCAAAGACAGCCGTGAATGCTCATCGGGTTTTGCATCACCGAACAGGTTGGGCAGCGGCCATGTCAGCCCCATGCGCCCGGCATCGACAGCCAGATAGGCGTCTATGTAGGCGGCATTCGCCCAGATGACGCGGCCCGCATCGTCGACGCGCCACGACAGGACCGGCACATGACCAACCACGTCGCGCAGCGTGTCGAGCTCGTCGCGCATGGCTTCGAAGCTGAGGCGGTCCAGCGCGACAAGGGCACCTTCTGCGCGGGTATCAACCAAGCGCAGATGCGTCAGGCCGTTCTTGCGCGCGGCGTGAAGGACCAGCCCACTGTCATCATGGGATTGCAGTTCCAGCGTTCCGCGGGAGACCAGGTCGCGCAGGTCCTGCCGCAAGTCGGTGAACCGAGGTTCCAGATATTTCAGCAAATGATCGAGTTCTGGCGCTTTATTCGGGCTGGCCGCCATGATGGATGACAGCAATTGCCGCCCGCGGTCGGAACTATCGACAAGATCTTCCTCACGGAACACGAAAACGGCGTCCTGCTCGGACACATCCTGCATTGCGGGCGCTTTGCCCGGCCGGGGGACAAACCCGAACAGCAGTAATGCGACCGCGCCACAGACAAGCAAACTGCTCGATACGATGGCGAGGCTTAGAATCAGCGCGTCTGGCATTGTTCCAATCCCGTGATGACCTGTCTTCAGGTAGACTGGTCCAGATTGGTTAAGCTGACGTTAAAAAATGGTGCGAAAGCAGGGAAAGGTCAGATCTGCTTTTCGGGCATGAACACCTTCAGCCCGTCAATGGCATCGGACACCTTGAGCTGGCAGGTCAAACGCGACCGTTTCGGGTCGGGCTGAAACGCGAAATCCAGCATGTCCTCTTCCATCGCATCCTTGCCCGGAAGCGAGTCGACCCAGGCCGGATCGACATAGACATGGCAGGTCGAACAGGCACAGGCCCCGCCACAATCGGCCTCTATCCCCGGAATCCCGTTGTCGCGCGCGCCTTCCATGACGGTCAACCCGTTGGCCACTTCGACAACATGTTCGGTTCCGTTGAATTCGACGTAAGTAATCTTGGCCATCTGCGCCCTCGTTGCATCGCTATCGACACACGCGACATACGTCACGTCACCGATTTTGGCCAGACGTGTTTTCGTCCGAAAACACCAGCAAAACGACTTGTTCGTGCCCAGATTGTGCCCGAATCGAACGGCACATTCAGTGTCATGAAACAGATTGTCCGAAACACCCGATTCATAGTGCTGCATTTTGGCGCGGTCATGGCGCTGGCGGGTTTCGCCAGCGCGGATATGGCCGCTGCGGCGGATGTGGACGCGACGCGCGCGCGGGTCGAAACCGCGAGCCTTGCTCTGCCCGCCAGTCCAAACCGGGCCTGCTGGGCGCGCTACTCGACCAACGGTGCGGAATCCGCCAACGGTGTGATTGAAGAAACGGCTTTTCGCGTGCCCTGCCCCGAGACGGTGACAGGCGCATTCGTGGCAAGCCTGCAAAGAGCGTTGCAGGTCCGCGATTACTACACCGGCCCGATCACCGGGCAGCCGGACAGCGCAACACGTAAAGCAGTGCGGGCCTTCCAGCGTGCGAACGGGTTCGACAGCCCGGTCCTGACACTGGAAACAGCGCAGCGTTTGGGCTTGTCCCCGCGCGATTTCGGACAAAAATAGCGGGCAGGCCGTTAAGCAGTCCTTGCGGGCGCTTCAATTCGCGTCCTCGAAATGGAAAGCGCGGGGCAGTGTGGCCCGCGGTTTCGACGCGGTCATGCGCCTTCCAACAGTGCCGGTTCCCAGCCTCGGATGAAACCCGGAACGCGCGCCGAAACCGGCGCGCGTTGTCACATCATGTTGCGCTGCCGTTCATTCGTCCAGGCTGAGCGCCACGAAACGCGGGTCGCCGCCCCGACGCAACAGCACAAGAAGCGACTTGCGTCCGGCATCGCGCGCAGCGTCGGCCTGGTCCTGCAAGTCAGAGACGGACGCCACGGGCGTCTGGTTCGCCTCTGTTACCAGGTCGCCCGGCAAAACCCCTTTGCTGGCTGCGTCGCTGTCGGGGTCCACCCCGCCGACGACCAGACCGCGCATCCCCGGCGGCAGGTCGAGTTCGCCGCGTATCGCATCGTTCAACGGCGCAAGGTCCATGCCCAGGTAGCTGGACGGTTCGGGGTCAGCGTTCGGCGCGTCAGGTGACGCCATGCTGGCCGTTTCTGCGAGTTCACGTTGCCCCAGCGTGACCGACAATGTCATCGGATCGCCATCGCGGAACACGACAACATCCACGGCCCGCCCGACATCGGTATCGGCGACGCGCCGCACCAGCATATTGCTGTCTTCGACTTCGCCACCGTCGAATTCAAGGATCACGTCACCGGCCAGTATGCCGGCCTCTTGCGATGGTCCATCCATCACGTCTGTCACCATCGCGCCGCGCGGATCATCAAGCCCGATTGCCTCTGCCATTTCATCGGTCACGTTCTGGATGCGCACACCCAACCAGCCGCGCCGGGTGCTGCCGAATTCGCGCAACTGGTCAACCACGCCCGTCACCACATTGGACGACATGGCGAACCCGATCCCGATGGATCCGCCGGTGGGCGACAGGATCGCGGTGTTCACACCGATGACCTCGCCATCAGTATTGAACAGCGGCCCGCCCGAATTGCCACGGTTGATGGCGGCATCGGTCTGGATGTAATCGTCATAGTTGCCTTGCAACGCGCGACCGCGAGCCGAAATGATCCCGGCGCTGACCGAAAACCCCTGGCCCAGCGGGTTGCCCACGGCCAGAACCCAGTCGCCGACGCGCGATGCCTCTGCATCGCCAAAGCCGACGAAGGGCAGGTCTGCGTCATGCTCGACCTTCAGCAGCGCGATATCTGTAGCGGGGTCCGTGCCGACCAATGTGGCATCCAGTTCCAGCCCAGAGAAAAACTCGACCCGGATTTCATCGGCCCCGTCGATGACGTGATTGTTGGTCACCAAGAATCCATCGGGCGAGATGACGAACCCGGACCCAAGCGCCTGCCCCTGCCGCGGACGCTGCGGGCGGTTCGGGCCGCCGGGATTGCGCGGGTCGTCAAAGAAATCGCGGAAGAAATCCTCGAAAGGGGACCCTTCGGGCAATTGTGGCGCACCCTCCAGACGGTTTGCCACCGTGGTCGTCGTGGTAATGTTCACCACGGCGGGGCTGACCCGCTCTGCCAGGTCGGCGAAGCTTTCCGGGCGCTCCTGCGCCATGAGCAAGGTGACTTGCGCCAAGGTCAGAACCAGCGCCAAGACGGTCAATTTGACCAGCCGCAATGGCCCGGTGCTGTCCTGTTCGCGCGCTATCGCGACGGTGGAAGGCATATGTGAACTCCTCTTTCACTGTCATGATCTGCGGGGCCGGCCCGCAACCTGGAACATAGATATGGCAGATCAGGGCAAACGCAATTCGTGAAATGATATTTCAACCAAAGGTGAGGGCGGGTTACGGCCCCGCGATCACGCCAGAGAGCGTTATCAACGCCACACCCAGCACTAGCGCCAACGCCCCGATCAGGCGGCGCGCGCTTTCGGGCAATTGCGCCAGCGCTTTCAACAGGTCTTCTATGCGAGAAGGGGCCAGTGCGAACACCAGCCCCTCCAGAACGAGCACCGAACCCAGTGCCAGAACGAGCGTGGAAAATGTCACGCCAGACCGCCCCTAGTTGCCGATCATGTCTTCAAGCTCGCGGACCGACTCGGGCTCTTCCGGGCCTGTTTCCGGTATCCGCTCACGCCCTGCTTCCGGGTTTTCCTCCAACTCGCGGGCAAATGCGCGCGCATTCTCCAAGGCTTCACCACTCAGCCCGTCGGTCCGCAGGAAGTTGAAGAACTCGCTGTCCGGGCTGAGCACCATGGTTGAATTTTCGCCGCGCAAGGCCGACGCATAGCTTTGCATGGACCGCGAGAAGGCGAAGAATTCAGCGTCAAGATTGTACGCATCCGCATAGATCCGGTTCCGCTCGGCATCCGCCTCGCCGCGTACGATTTCCGCGTCGCGCTGCGCGCTCGACACCAGCTCGGTCACGGTCCTGTCGGCCAACGCGCGCACACGCTGCGCCGCCTCGTTCCCGCGTGCCCGCTCGTCTGCGGCTTCACGCTCGCGCTCGGCGCGCATCCGGGCGAAGGTGGCTTCGAGGTTTTCTTGCGGCAGGTCGGTGCGGGTCAGGCGCACGTCAACCACCTCGATACCCAAGGATTCGGCCTGACGCCGCGCAAGGTCGCGAATCCGGTTCATCAGGCCGGTCCGATCCTCGGACAGAACCGCCGTCGACGGAACCGAGCCCAAGACCTCTCGGATCGACGCATTCATGATGCTTTCGATCCGACCCTGTGCACCGCGCACCCCGTCGAGGCCGACAGCCTCTCGGAAATCGGTCACGTCGGCAAGGCGCCAGCGCAAAAACGCGTCGACCACAAGGCGGCGGTCATCCAGCGGCGTCACCTCCAGCGGTTGGGTTTGCAAGCCCAGAATGCGCGCGTCATACCGCACAACTTCTTGGATGAACGGTATCTTGAACCCGAGCCCGGGCTCGTTGATTTCCTGCTTCACTTGGCCGAATTGCAGCACCAGCACGTTTTCGCGTTCATCCACGATGAACAGCGACGAAAACGCAAGTACCACGGCCACGGCAAGAACTGGCAGTAGAAGACCAGCTTTTTTCATCAGTTTGCACTCCTCTGGCGGCCCAGTTCATTCAGCGGCAGATAGGGCAGAACGCCGCTACCACCTTCGCCACCCGTCACATTGTCCAGAATGGTCAGGTTCATATCACCCAGCACCTGTTCCATGGTTTCCAGATACATCCGTTTGCGCGTCACTTCGGGCGCGTTCACGTATTCGGTGTAGACCGACACGAAGCGGCTGGCTTCACCCTGCGCGGTATTGACGACCTGCGCGCGGTAACCTTCGGCCTCTTCACGAAGCTGGGCGGCTTGCCCGCGCGCTTCGGCCAGAACGCGGTTGGCGTAGGCGTCAGCCTCTCGCTCCAACCTGTCACGCTCCTGCCGAGCGGTCTGAACATCACGGAAGGCGCTGATAACCTCTTCAGGCGGATCGGCTTTGTCAAAGTTCACGCGCACCACGTTGATCCCGGCGCCATAGCTGTCCAGCAACCCCTGTACCGCGCCCTGAAGATCGGCGGCGATGGCGCCGCGGTCCCGGTTCAGAATAGGCGACAACTCGGTCCGGGCGATGATGTCGCGCATCGCCGATTCGGCCGAGGCGCGCACTGTTTCGCGCGGATCCGCCAGATTGAACAGGAAGCGCGCGGGATCTGCGATGTTCCAGACGATCTGGAATTCGATATCAACGACGGCTTCATCACGGGTCAGCATCAAGCCGGTGTCAAGGCCGGACCGTCCGGTGCCCACTTCGGTCACACGTTCGGTCGTCACCTGAACCACTTCGTGACTGACCACCGGCCAAGGCGCGAAGTTGAGACCGGGGTTGCCAGTCTGGTAATACTGGCCGAACAACAATTCGACCGAGCGTTCTTCGGGCCGAACTGTATAAAATGATGCGAAGGCCCAGGCCACAACGAGCGCCACGAGGCCCAGCAATACGCCCCGCTTGCTGAATCCGCCGCCGCTACCGCCGGACCCGCCGCCGTTACCACCGCCGCGCCCCCCCATGAGGACGCGAAGCTGCTCTTGGCCCTTTTTCACGATTTCTTCGATCTCGGGAACCTGCTGGCCGCCATTACCGCGCGGGCCGTTATTACCGCCATCGCCGCCACGGTTTCCGCCGCCGCGGTTGCCGCCACCCCATGGCCCTCCGTTGTTTCCAGACATCTGGACTCCATTCATGATTTTGAGCGTTGCTTGACAAGTGGGCTTGGAACCCGCGAATTCAACCCTTATTCAGGATGCGACCGAACCGGCTTGCGCATTGTGACCAGCTCTTCGGACATTGACGGATGCACCGCCAAAGTCGCGTCGAACTGTGCCTTCGTCGCGCCCATCGACACCGCGACACCGGCAAGCTGGATCATCTCTCCCGCGCCATCCGCGACGATGTGACACCCCAGCACGCGGTCGGTTTCCTTGCACACGACCAGCTTCATGAGCGCGCGCGAATTGCGCCCGGCGAACAGGCTGTGCATGGGGCGGAACGCCGCGCAATACACATCTATCGGTCCCTGGTCGCGGGCCTCTTCTTCGGTCATCCCCACGGTGCCGAATTCGGGCTGGGTGAACACCGCTGTCGGGATCAGCCCATGGTCGAAATAGCGCGGCGTGCCGCCAAAGACCGTGTCGGCAAAGGCGTGCCCCTCGCGAATGGCGACCGGCGTCAGGTTGGCGCGGTTGGTCACGTCGCCGACAGCATAGATGGACGGGATCGCGGTCTGGCTGTAGCGGTCCACCGGGATCGCGCCGTCGCGGCCAAGCTCCAACCCCAGCTTGTCCAACCCCAGCCCGTCGGTATTGGGTTTGCGCCCGGTGGCGAACATCACGGCGTCATAGGTGCCGTCATGGCCGGTGGTCGCCTTGACGAAGGTCTGGTCGCCCTCGGCGCGCATCTCGACCACGTCGGTGCCCAGATGAAGGTCCACGCCACCCGCCGCCATTTCATCGGCGATATGGCCGCGCGCTTCCTCGTCGAAGCCGCGCAGAATTTGCGCGCCGCGGTAGAATTGCGTGGTTTTCACGCCCAACCCGTTGAAAATACAGGCGAACTCACTGGCAATATAGCCGCCGCCCACGATCAGCATGGATTTGGGCAGCCGGTCCATCAGGAAGACCTCGTTCGAGGTGAGAACGTTCTGGCCCCGCCATTGTTCCGGCACAACCGGGGTGCCGCCCGTCGCGATCAGGATATGCCGCGCGGTCACTTTGCGGCCGTCGGCCAGTTCCACCGTATGCGGGTCATCCAGCGTGGCGCGACAGTCGAAGACGGTCACATTCGCGCCATCGAGCCCCTTGCGATAGGCCCCTTCCAGCCGGGCCAGTTCCGTGTCCAGCTTGGCGCGAAACGCGCCCCAGTCGAACGCGCCGATCTGCGCGTCCCAGCCATAAGCCTGCGCATCGGCCACGGCGCCCGGAAATTCCGACGCGAAAACCATCAGCTTTTTGGGCACACAGCCGCGAATGACGCAGGTGCCGCCCATGCGGTATTCTTCGGCCAGCGCGACCTTGGCACCGTGCTCGCTGGCCGCGATACGCGCGGCGCGCACCCCGCCAGAGCCGCCGCCGATGACGAAAAGATCGTAGTCGAAGGACATGCCGCCCCCTTATATATCGCCAAAAATATTGCTGTCTTCGGCCAGTTCGACCTGGCGATGACTAATCTGTGCAGACCCGTCCGACAGGTCGCGCAGCTCGACCGCGCCATCCGGGTGGCCGATGATGACCTGGTCCGCGATATCCACGAACAGCCCGTTTTCGACCACGCCGGGCACCTGGTTCAGCACCAGCGACAATTGTCGGGCTTTGCCGATCCGGCCCAGCGACAGGTCCAGGATGTAATTGCCTTCATCCGTCGTGTAGGGCGCATCGCCATTCATGCGCAGCGCGGTGCGGCGGTCCAGCACATCCATGCTGGCCAGGATTTCCTCTATCAGTGCCTTGGAGGCCTGCCAGCCAAACGGGATCACCTCGACCGGCAGGGGAAACGCGCCCAGCGCGCTGACCTCTTTCGCGGGGTCGGTGATGACGATCATCTGGTCCGACGCGGTCGCCACGATCTTCTCGTGCAACAGCGCGCCGCCGCCACCCTTGATAAGCGTCAGTTCGGCATCGAATTCGTCGGCCCCGTCGATCGTCAGGTCCAGCCAGCGCGCTTCGTCCAGGCTGACCACGTTGATCCCCACCTCGCGGGCAAGCTGCGCGGTGCGGGCAGAGGTCGGCACGGCGATAATGCGCAAGCCTTCGTGCTGCACCCGCTCGCCAAGACGACGCACAAGAAAGCTGGCGGTGGACCCGGTGCCAAGCCCGACGCGCATGCCGTCCTTGACAAAATCGGCGGCACAATGGGCGCTGGCGTATTTGGCGCGGTCAATCGGGGTCATCTGGTCGGTCATGGCAGGCCCTCTTGGACGGTTTCACGGCGTTATAAGAGTTTTGCTGCCAAGGTTTAAGGGCTAATCGCCCACCCGTTGCAAGCTGCGCAGATATGCATCCAGCGCGACGATCTTCTCGGGCAGCTCGCGCGACATGCCGCCGGGCAAGGACACCCGGGTCAATGGCCCGGTCAGCAGAAAACCGAATTGCGGCATCTGAACCCCGGCATAGGCCGTTTGCCCGCGCGCGTAGCCGTCCAGTTTGTCCAGCACCAACGCTTGCGGATAGCTGCCGCCCGCGCGCAGGGCCAAGCCTGTCAGGTCGGGCACGGTATCGCCGCCGGTTGCGTCCGCGCCATGACATTGCACGCAGTTTTGCGCAAACAAGCTGCGCCCGGCTTGCGGGCTGGTGGTCGGCGAGCAGGCCACAAGGGCCAAAAGCGGGACAAGGGCAATGAAACGGATCATGCCATGACCCTGCCCGAAGACGCTGCGCCTGCCAAGGGGTCTTGTTTCGCTGCCGTCATGTCGTTTCCCGGAATTGAAAACATGCGCCAAGCCTGTAGCTTTGGGCAAATCATTCGCAAAAGGTGTGCCATGTTTTTGTCGGTGTTCGACATGTTCAAGATCGGCATCGGCCCGTCCTCATCCCACACGATGGGGCCGATGGTCGCGGCAGCGCGGTTTCTGGACCATCTGCGCGGCCTGCCCTTCGGGGTGGCGGGGCTGCGCGCCAGCTTGCACGGATCGCTTGCCTTTACCGGCGTGGGCCACGCCACCGACCGCGCGGTCATCCTTGGGCTGGCGGGGTTCATCCCGTCCGCCTATGACGCCACCCGCGCCGAGGCCGAGTTGATACGAATCAAGGCCGAGGGCACGGTCGAGATCGAGGGCCTTGGCACCCTGCGCTTCGCGCCCGAGACCGACCTGGCATTCGACTACGGCCCGCCCCTGCCCGGTCATGCCAACGGGTTGCGGCTGATGGCGACCGACGCGCAAGGCGACGTGATCGCGCAAGAGGTTTATTATTCCATCGGCGGCGGTTTCGTCGTGACGGAAGCGGAACTGGGCGCGGAGCCGCCCGCCCCGGCCGCGGACTTTCCCTATCCTTTCAGCACGGCGGCAGAGATGCTGGCGATGGCGCGCGCCTCTGGCAAAAGCATTGCGCAGATGAAACGCGCGAATGAACTGGCCCTGATGGGACCGAACGCGCTGGATGACGGGATACGCCGTATCTGGGCCGTGATGCGCGCCTGTATCGACCGGGGGCTGGACAGCGACGGCACCCTGCCCGGCGGGCTGAACGTGAAACGCCGCGCGAAAGCGATCCGCGAGGCGCTGGAACGCGAACGCGGTCTGAACCTGACCGCGCCGCATGTCATCAACGATTGGATCAGCACCTACGCGATGGCCGTGAACGAAGAAAACGCGGCGGGCGGGCAGGTCGTCACCGCACCCACCAATGGCGCGGCGGGCGTGGTGCCCGCCACCATCCGCTACTGGCTGGACCATGTGCCCGGCGCGTCAGAGGCGCGGGTGGGCGAGTTCCTGTTGACCGCCTCTGCCATCGGCGGGCTGGTCAAGCATAACGCGTCGATTTCAGGCGCGGAATGCGGTTGCCAGGCAGAGGTCGGCGCGGCCTCTGCCATGGCGGCGGCCGGGTTGGCCGCGGTTCTGGGCGCTTCGCCCGAACAGGTCGAAAACGCCGCCGAAATCGCGCTCGAACACCACCTGGGCATGACCTGCGACCCGGTCAAAGGGCTGGTGCAGGTGCCCTGCATCGAACGCAACGGTCTGGGCGCGATCAAGGCGGTCTCGGCGGCGTCGTTGGCCTTGCGCGGCGACGGCACGCATTTCATGCCGCTGGACAACTGCATCGAAGCGATGCGCCAGACCGGGGCCGACATGTCGGAAAAATACAAGGAAACCGCCTTGGGCGGGCTGGCGGTGAATATTCCAAACTGCTGAACTTGCTGCACTTTCCCCGATGGCGCAATTTTGGCCAAGGTCGTGTCATGCGTATTTTTGGCAAGATGAAATGGCTTTACGCCTTGCGCTTGACCGCCCTAATGTAGGGGGGGCAAGAAAAGGGCGCAGATGGCAACGATCCGCAACATCCTGATCGTGGCGCAAGACGGGCGGCTGCAATACGAAGCACTTCTTTTTGCGGCCAGCCTGCGCCATTTCCCGGAAAACCGCAGCTTGCGGCTGGTCGTGGCCGAACCGCAACCGGGGCCGCTTTGGCCCGACGACCCGCGCATCAGCCGCCCTGCCATTCGCCGCGAATTGCGCGCGCTTGGCGCGGATATCGTGCCGCTGCACAACAGGGCCTTCGGGGCGCACTACCCGAACGGCAACAAGCTGGAAGCGCTGGCGCTGCTGCCCAAGGAGGAGCCGTTCGCGTTCTTCGACACCGACACGCTGGTGACCGGCCCGATTGCCGACGTGGTCGCCGGGCCACCCACGGCCTCACAACTGGTGGAACCCACCTGGCCGCGTGAACCATTATATGGCCCATCGCTGGCCGAGATCTGGGGCGCACTCTACGACCGGTTCGGGCTGGACATGGCCCCGACGCTGGACACCCGTTTCGGCGCGGATGACTGGCGGCGCTACCTGTATTTCAACGCGGGCTGGTTTACCGGCACCTGCCCGCACAGCATGGGCGCGCGCCTGCTGGACTATGCCGCACAGGTCGAACGCGACCCACCGCCGGAACTGGCCACGCAAACCCTGTTCCCGTGGCTGGACCAGATCGTGCTGCCCTTGGCCATCGCGGCAGAGGGCGGCGGGCGGCGCGAGACCGGGTTGGACGGCGCGACATCGTTGCATTACCGCGCCTTGCCGGAAATCTACGCCTATGGCCCGGACCATGCGGTTGACGTTCTGGAACAGGTCACCCGCGCCCCGCATTTGTGGGATATCTTCAACCAGTATGTGTCGTTCCGCCGCATGATCTTCAAGGAAAACGGCCCTGCTTTGCGCCAGATCATGGAAGCAACCCAGCCGCAGTTCACATACTGGGCCCGCAAGAAGGCGATCATGGATGCGGGGCATTGGGTGCGATGACAGGACTGATGGAAGTGGAAGTGACCTGCCCGGACGAGGACAGCGCCCGCCAGATTGCCCGCGCAACGCTTGGCGCACGGCTGGTGGCCTGCGCCAATATCCTGACCGGGGTAGAAAGCCTGTTCCATTGGCAAGGTCAGATCGATTCGGAAAGCGAAACCCTGTTGCGGCTGAAAGCCCCCGCCGCCAATTTCGATACGATCTGCACGATCATCGCCGCGCACCACCCTTACGAGCTGCCTGCCATCACCGCCCTGCCCCTTGCCGCCATCGGCCCCGGCGTGGCCGATTGGGTGGCCACCGAATGTCAGGACGCGAAGACCTGATCGGCGCTGGCATAGCCCTTCACCTCTATCGGGTTGCCGGACGGGTCGCGGAAGAACATGGTCCATTGCTCACCCGGCTGGCCTTCGAACCGCAGGGTTGGCGGGATCACGAACTCGACACCCGCCACCCCAAGCCGGTCGGCCAGCGCGCGAAAACGCTCCGCATCCAGCACCAGCCCGAAATGCGGCATCGGCACCATGTGGTCGCCCACTTTGCCCGTGGGCGCGTTGGCGAAGGGTTCGCCCAAGTGCAGGCTGATCTGGTGGCCGAAGAAATCGAAATCCACCCAAGTGTCCGTGCTGCGCCCTTCGGCACAGCCCAAAACGCCGCCGTAAAAGGCGCGGGCTTCGTCCAGGTCGGTGACGTGGTAGGCGAAGTGAAAGGGCATCGGCATGGGCAGTCCTCCGGGTTTGCCGAACGCTAACGGCGCGGGCCAAAACAGGCAAGCGCCCCTCTGGACGCCCCGCGCCTGCAACCCTATAAGGCGCGCATGTTTCATATAGCGATCATCCAGCGAATTAGCGTCCCGGCACTCTGACGCGCCCGGAGTGCCGGGTCACGATTGCGCTTGCCCCTCCACAGTTTGCGAAAGATCGCCCAAGATGACCGACTACAAAGACACCCTGTCCCTGCCCGAAACAGATTTCCCCATGCGCGCGGGCCTGCCTGCCCGCGAACCCGACTGGCTGGCCCGGTGGGAACGGCTTGGCATCTATGACCGCCTGCGCGCCAATGCCGAGGGGCGCAACCCCTTCATCCTGCATGACGGCCCGCCCTACGCCAACGGCCACCTGCATATCGGCCACGCGCTGAACAAGGTGCTGAAGGATTTCATCACCCGCAGCCAGCAAATGCTGGGCCGCGATGCGCGCTACGTGCCGGGCTGGGACTGCCACGGCCTGCCCATCGAATGGAAGATCGAGGAAAAATACCGCGCCGAGGGCTTGGACAAGGACGCGGTCGACGTGGTCGATTTCCGTCAGGAATGCCGCCGCTTCGCCGACCAGTGGATCGACGTGCAGCGCGACGAATTCAAGCGCCTTGGCATCACCGGGAAATGGGACAAACCCTACCTGACGATGGATTACCACGCCGAAGCGGTGATCGCGGACGAGTTCATGAAGCTGGTGATGAACGGGTCTTTGTATCAGGGGTCCAAGCCCGTGATGTGGTCGCCGGTGGAAAAAACCGCGCTGGCCGAGGCCGAGGTCGAGTATCACGAGCATACGTCGCATACGATCTGGGTTCGGTTTGCCGTCGTGTCTGGGGACTTGAAAGGTGCCTCCGTCGTCATCTGGACCACAACCCCTTGGACCATCCCGCAAAACCGCGCGGTGTGTTTCGGCCCCGGCATCGCCTATGGTCTCTATGAAGTGACCGAGGTGCCCGAAGGCGCAAAGCTAGAAGCGGGCGAAAAGGTCATCCTCGCCGATGCGCTGGCCGAAAGCGCATTCACGCAAGCCAAGGTCACGGCCCAGCGCCTGAGCGATGTGTCGGCGGATGAACTCGGCGCAATGATCCTCGCCCACCCCTTCCGGGGCGTGGCCGAAAACGGCGAATGGGATTTCGACGTCCCCATGCTGCCGGGCGACCATGTCACCGACGAGGCGGGCACCGGGTTCGTCCACACCGCCCCCAGCCACGGCGATGACGACTATCAGATCGGCCTGAAACACGGCCTGCCGATGACCTATAACGTGCTGGAAGATGGCAGTTATCGCCCTGACTTGCCCATCTTCGGGGGCGAGGTGATCGTCAAGCCCGACGGCAAGGAAGGCGGCGCGAATGTGGCCGTCATCAAGCAACTCGCCTATGCGGGCAAGCTCTTCGCCAAGGGCAAGCTGAAACACAGCTACCCGCATAGCTGGCGCTCGAAAGCGCCGCTGATCTACCGCAACACCGCGCAATGGTTCGCCGCCATCGACAAACCGCTCGATGACGGCATGGGCGAGCATGGCGACACGATCCGCAAACGCGCGCTCGAATCCATCGACCGGTTGGTGAAATGGACGCCCCAGACCGGGCGCAACCGGCTGTATTCCATGATCGAGAACCGTCCCGACTGGGTGCTGTCGCGCCAGCGCGCTTGGGGCGTGCCGCTGACATGTTTCGTGAAAAAGGGCGCGAAGCCGACCGACCCGGACTTCCTGCTGCGCGACGAACAGGTCAACGCCCGCATCAAGGCCGCGTTGGAGGAAGAGGGCGCGGATGCATGGTATGTGAAAGGTTTCGAGGAGCGTGTCCTTGGAAACCTGCACGACCCGGAAGCCTATGAGCAGGTTTTTGACATTCTGGACGTGTGGTTCGATTCCGGGTCAACTCACGCGTTTGTCCTACGCGACCGCGAAGATGGCAGCCCCGACGGGATTGCGGACCTTTACTTGGAAGGGACCGATCAGCACCGTGGTTGGTTCCATTCTTCCATGCTGCAAGCCTGCGCCACCAAGGGCCGCGCGCCCTATCGCGGCGTGCTGACCCACGGGTTCACGCTGGACGAGAAGGGCATGAAAATGTCCAAATCGCTGGGCAACACCATCGCCCCGCAAGAGGTGATCGACCAGTACGGGGCCGACATCCTGCGCCTGTGGGTCGCGCAATCGGACTACACGGCGGATTTGCGGATCGGCAAGGAGATCCTGAAAGGCGTGGCCGACAGCTACCGCCGGTTGCGCAACACGCTGCGCTTCATGCTGGGCAACTTGGCCGGGTGGTCGGAAGACGAACGCGTCGCCCCCGCCGACATGCCGGACCTGGAACGGCTGATGCTGCACCGCATGGCCGAGTTGGACACCGTCGTGCGCAAGGGCTACGACGCCTATGACTTCCAGGGCGTGTTCCAGGCCTTGTTCAATTTTGCAACAACGGACCTGTCGGCCTTCTATTTCGACATCAGAAAAGATGCACTTTACTGCGATGCGCCGGGCAGCCTGCGCCGCCGCGCCGCGCGCACGGTGCTGGACCTGCTGTTCCACCGCCTGGTGACATGGCTCGCCCCGATGCTGCCCTTCACCATGGAAGATGTCTGGCTGTCGCGTTTCCCCGCGGATGATGACAGCGTGCATTTGCACGACATCCCGGCTACACCTGCCGACTGGCTGGACCCGGCCTTGGCCGAGCACATGAAAACCGTTCGGATGGTCCGCCGCGTCGTCACCGGCGCCTTGGAAGAAGAACGCCGCGCCAAGACCATCGGCGCCAGCCTGGAGGCCGCGCCTGTCGTGCACCTGACCGACACGCAGGCGCAGATCGTGACCGATCCGGAAACCTTCGCCGATCTGTGCATCACATCGGGCGTAACGCTGACAACCGACTCAGCGCCGGAAGAAGCCTTCAGCCTGGACGATGCGCCGGGCGTGGCCGTGGTCTTTGCCCGCGCCGACGGGCAAAAATGCCAGCGCTGCTGGAAGATCAGCCCGGATGTAGGTAGCCACGCGCACCCGGATACCTGCAAGCGGTGCAGTGACGCCCTCGGATAACGCGATCCGCGCGGCACTTCTGGCGCTGGCGCAGGCACGCGGGGTGGGCAAGAGCTTTTGCCCGTCCGAAGCGGCGCGCGACCTGTCGGATGACTGGCGCGCACTGATGCCTGCCATCCGCGCGGTCGCAAGCGATTTGCAATCCGAGGGACTGCTGGTCGCCACGCAAAGGGGCCGGACGGTACATCCGGAACACGCGCGCGGACCGATACGGCTGGCGCTTGCATCTGGACCTGAACGCCCCCTGCCCTAGCTTTGGCTGCAGCATCAGGAGGCGATATGAAACAGGCACTTGTCATCGGCGCATCGGGCGGGATCGGACGCGCGCTGGTCGCGGAGTTGCAGGTGAGGAACTGGCAGGTCACGGGCGTGTCGCGCAGCAAAGATGGTTTGGACGTCACCGACGCAGCCTCTGTCAACGCGCATTTGTCCGCGCTGAACGGACCGTTTACGCGCATCATCATCGCCACCGGCGCGTTGGAAATCGGGCCGCATGGTCCGGAAAAGGCGCTCAAGCAGATCAGCCCAGACGCGATGGCCGCCCAATTCGCGCTGAACGCCACCGGCCCGGCGCTGGTGCTGGCGCATGCCGCGCGCCTGTTGCCGCGCGACGCGCCCGCCGTGGTGGCCACGCTTTCGGCGCGCGTCGGGTCGATCGGGGATAACCAGATCGGCGGTTGGCACAGCTACCGCGCGGCCAAGGCAGCGGTGAACCAGATCATCCGGGGCGCCTCGATCGAACTGGCGCGCACCCACAAACATGCGGCTTGCGTGGCACTGCACCCCGGCACGGTGGCCACGAAATTCACCGAGAAATACCTGGGACGCCATCCCGCTGTCGCCCCCGACCTCGCCGCCAAGCGGTTGCTGGACGTGATGGACGGCCTTGGCCCGGACCAGACCGGACGGTTTTTCGATTACGCCGGAAAGCCCGTGCCATGGTAAACTTGGTTCTGGTTCTGGGTGACCAGTTGTCGGACGGGCTGTCGGCATTGGCAGAGGCCGACAGCGCGACAGACGTGGTGGTGATGGCCGAAGTCGCCTCGGAAGCGAGCTATGTGCCGCACCACCCCAAGAAGATCGCCTTCACCTTCACCGCCATGCGCAAATACGCGGCGCATTTGCAGGCACAAGGCTGGCGGGTGGCCTACACGCGGCTGGATGACGCGGACAATGCGGGGTCCATCCCCGCCGAATTGCTGCGCCGGGCCGAGGAATTCGGCACCGACCGCGTACTTGTCACCGAACCGGGCGAATGGCGGTTGATCGCGGCCTTGCGCGAATTACCGCTCCATCTGACCCTGCTGGAAGACACGCGTTTCATCTGCACCCATGCCGAGTTTGACGCTTGGGCCAAGGACCGCAAATCGCTGCGGATGGAATATTTCTACCGCGAGATGCGACGCAAGACCGGGCTGCTGATGGAGGGCGACAAGCCTGTGGGCGGCAAATGGAATTTCGACCACGACAATCGCAAACCCGCCAGCGGCGACCTGTTTCGCAAAGCGCCGCCACAAGCGCGGGGCGATGACGTGCTGGACCAGGTGCTCGACCTTGTCGAAGCGCGTTTTCCCGACAATTTCGGCACACTGCGCCCGTTCCAGTTCCAGACCGACCGCGCGGGCGCGTTGCGGGCGCTGGATCATTTCATCATCCACGCGCTGCCCGATTTCGGCACTTACCAGGATGCGATGCTGGCGGATGATCCCTACCTGTATCACGCCGTGATCGGGCTCTATCTGAATGCGGGGCTGCTGGACCCGCTGGAGGTCTGCGACCGCGCCGCCCGTGCCTATGCCGATGGTGACGCGCCCATCAACTCGGTCGAAGGGTTCATCCGTCAGATCATTGGCTGGCGTGAATTCATCCGCGGCATCTATTTCCGCGAAGGCCCGGACTATACCAGTCGCAACACGCTGGGGCATGACCGCGCCTTGCCCGCGCTGTATTGGGGGGCAGAAACCCGGATGAACTGCCTGCACCACGCGGTCGGGCAAACCCGTGACTTGGCCTATGCCCACCACATTCAGCGGCTGATGGTGACGGGCAATTTCGCGCTGCTGGCGGGGGCAAACCCGGCGCATGTGCACGAATGGTATCTGGCCGTCTATGCCGATGCCTATGAATGGGTCGAAGCGCCGAACGTGATTGGCATGTCGCAATTCGCCGACGGGGGCGTCGTGGGGTCGAAACCTTATGTCAGCTCCGGTGCCTATATCGACCGCATGTCCGATTACTGCAAAGGTTGTCATTACCGGGTCAAGGAAAAGACCGGCCCGCGCGCTTGCCCGTTCAACCTGCTGTACTGGCATTTCCTGATCCGGCATCGCGCGCGATTCTCGGGCAACCCGCGCATGGCGCAGATGTATCGCACCTTCGACCGCATGGACGACGCGCGGCGTGAAACCGTTCTGGCAGACGCCGATGCGTTCCTGCAAAAGCTGGATGCAGGCGAAACCGTTTGACGGGCTTGCCCTGTCGCGCGCGCTGACCTATCCCGGAGGGATGAAAACACCGCGTTTCACGCCGCTTGTCGCTGATCTGCCTGCCACCGTGCCCTTTGTCGGGCCGGAAGCGCATATGCGGGCCAATGGAAGGCCCTTCAAGGCGCGGATCGGGGCGAATGAGAGCGGTTTCGGTCCGTCGCCCAAAGCAATCGAGGCCATGTGTGCCGCCGCCCCCGAGGCGTGGATGTATGGCGATTCGGAATGTCATGATCTGCGCGAAGCTCTTGCCGCGTATCATGGCGTGACCCCGGCCCATATCATCATCGGCGAGGGAATCGACGGGCTGTTGGGGATGCTCGTGCGGATGCTGGTCGCCCCCGGCGACCCGGTTGTCACCTCTGACGGGGCTTATCCGACGTTCAATTATCATGTGGCCGGGTTTGGCGGTGTATTGCACAAAGTACCTTATCGCGACGACCACGAAGACCCCGGCGCGCTGCTGGCTCTTGCCGAAGAAGTTCACGCGAAACTGCTCTATTTCTGCAACCCCGACAACCCGATGGGCACATGGCACAGCGCCCGCGTTGTCGAACGCATGGTCAGGGCCGTGCCCGATGGAACGCTGATGGTGCTGGACGAAGCCTATATCGACGCCGCCCCGCCCTGCACCGCGCCGCAGATCGACCCGGATGATCCGCGCGTGATCCGGATGCGGACATTTTCCAAGCTTTTTGGCTTGGCAGGCCTGCGCGTTGGTTATGCTATCGGAGCGCCGCGGCTGATTGCGATGTTCGACCGAATCCGCAATCATTTCGGTATGGGGCGCGTGGCCCAGGCCGGCGCGCTGGCGGCATTGGCCGATCAGGCTTGGCTGGCCGATATCCAGGCCCGAGTCAGCGCAGCGCGCAACCAGATCGCGCAGATTGCCGCGGTGAACGGGTTGTATGCCATACCTTCGGCAACCAGCTTCGTCGCGCTCGACACCGGTCGGGACGGAGAATTTGCCAAGGGCCTGGTCGATGGCTTGATGGCGCGCGACGTGTTCGTGAGAATGCCGTTTGTCGCGCCGCAAAACAGATGTATCCGTGTAAGTGCCGCACCGGATAATGAGCTTGTGGAGCTCTCGGCCGCTTTGCCCGAAGTCTTGGCACAGCTTTCGGACAGTCCCTGACACGGGCTGAAGCGCGCAAAATCAAGGCCGGTGCCGCGCGCGAAAGCGAGACCCAAGCCACGCCAGAGGCCAGGTCAGACATCGCTCTGCGATGCCGGGTCTCTCAGGCCGACCGCATCATCGCTGTCGATGATATGGCCCCCTTCCAGTACCAGAAGCGTATGCCCTGCATCCGCCCGCGCCTCGACAACGCGCGCATAACCCAGAACCGGGTTGCTGGCCAGCTCGGTATCGCCACGGTAACTGACCATAGAAAAACTGTAGAGCTCGCCTTGTTGAATCGCGTCATTGTCAGGTGGAACCTCGAACGAAATCTCGGTCGCGTAGGGATCGACCGGATAGCGCCCGATTTCCGCGCCTGAACTGTCGGTAACCACAAGTTCGGCGCGATTGGCCCCCTCCACTTCCGGCGGCACCAACTGCAGCGGATCACCGTCGAAGCGGATAGGTGACGCACTCAGCACGTCGCGTCCGACCCAGGACGCGAGCTCGGACAGCCCCATGCGGTTCGCCAATCGCGATAGAAGTTGGTTGGTCTGCACCTGCTGTTCGACCCCGGAGAAGGTTGCCAGCTGCTCGGCAAAATCAGACGCCTCGATCGGTTCAAGCGGGTTCTGGTTCTGGATTTGCGCCGTCAGCATTGTCAGAAAAGTCTGGAAATCGCCCGGACCCACCGACGTATTTTCGGTTTGCGGCGTGCTCGGGCGTGACGTTGATGTCGGTGCGATCGGGTCCAACATGGTCTTGGGTTCCTTCTGAGATACTTATGCCAGCCCGCGCACTAGACGCGCAGATCCATGCCTGTTGTGGTTGGTTGCAACGACGGGGCGGGTAGCAGGTCGGTTTCCGGCTCAGGCATGGGACCTGTGACGCGCGCTATCTCGCGCGCCGCAGGGTGGCTTTGCCGATCTTCTCTGCCGTTCTGTTCGAATTGGAAGCTGGTGGAGTCGTGTCCAAGGTCTGAAAGTGCCCGCGCCAAGCTTGAGATATTCTTGCGCAGCAGATCCAACGTTTCCGGGCGCTCTGTTGCGATGGTTATCTGCAGGCCGGTCTCTGACGACTGCAGATATATCCGCACGCGCCCCAATTCTTCGGGCGCCAAGGTAATATCGAAACTGTCACGCGTGGCATTTGTAATTGCTTGCGCGATCTGGATGGAACTTGGTTGATGTGGCGCGGCTGTGGATGCCCCGCCGCCCGACGCGGAGGCGCCTATGCTCTGAGCCGCGATGCCGGACCCTGTCACCGTATCGGGAGCATCCCCCCCGTCGAGCAGAGCCGACCCCGTCGGATCGGCAGGCGACCTGCCTTCCTGCGCAGCCAGTATTGATGGTGCAATGGACGCGGCACCGCCGGGTCGAGGCGTGACCGGGGCGGATGCGTTTTGCAACCAAGCATTCGTGGCCAAAGCTGCCGTCTGCCCGCCCGGCTTGAAGCGGATTGTTGTGTTGCTTGGGTCCGCCCTTGTGGCGTGGGACAAGACAGCCTGGCTTGCGCCGAGGCCCATGCGGGCTGCAAGAGCCTGTGATGCCCCCCCAACCGGGGCCACGGCCGCCGGGTCGGCACCATGTACATGCTGGCCCCGCAGCAGCGGAATCTCCGCTACCGGCCTTGCGATACCATTATCTGGCAGACCCGGTCGCGGCATCACCTGCGATGCCGCGAGCACGGTTGTTGCACTGGTCGGACCAGAGATGGTGCGTGTCAAACCCGACACTGCTGATACGCCCTCCACCGGCCCCATTGCCAATGCGCTTTTGCCGGCCAATCCTGATGCTGGCGACATGGACGTCCCCGGTGCCAGCGGCAGGTCGGACATATCTGAAAATTCAGCGCCCACCGTCGGCGCAGCCGGTCCGGTAGCTGTCGGTCGCCCGGCCGCAAACCAGAAAAGGTCAGGCATCTGCGGCAGGGCATCCGGCGAGGCGACCGACCCGGTCTGTTGCTGAGTCGTGTCAAGTCCGACATGTATCTCGGTCATCGATGGGATCGTGTCTGGCTCAGTATCTGCTGCCACGGGCGTCGAATCATCCAGGGGCGGGTCGGTCATGTCTTGCCCAGGCCGAGGGCGTGCGGAGGCACTTCCAGCGGATTGCGCAAAAAAATTCATAAAGTCATGCCCTTGTCGCGCGCTCGTTGTGCCAGTCATAGGTGACGTGCGCGCGCTGCTCGGAACACCGGCTTCTGTTGGTACGCTCATATTGGGCATCGGAACCTCCTGTCGCCGAAGCTGACACAGACTACTTACCGAATCTTTACCGACAGAGCGGATTGTGCGGAAAAGCGAAGGAGACATCGATGCTACCAACCGTTGCGCACACCCTCCCACTCAATGCGCCACAAAAGCGGCTGGAAACCGCGGCACGCGGGTTCGAAGCCGCCTTTCTGGCACAGATGCTGGCTGCCGCCGGCGCGGGAAAACCCGCGGATACATTCGGCGGCGGTATCGGCGAATCACAATTTGCCTCTTTTCTGCTGGATGCCCAAGCGCAGCACATCGCGCAGCGTGGTGGCGTGGGGCTGGCCGAAACAATCATCCGCCATTACGGGCAGTCATAAGGGGGACACCGATGACCAAAGTCTCGTTCAAAGACGTAAAAACTGTTCTAATTGATGAACATACAGCACTTATGTCCGGCGATTTTGACGCTTTGGAACGCGTGACCATCCGCAAGGAACGCATGGCGTTGCACATGGACGAACTGGACCTGAGCGCCGCGGACATCCGGGAAATCCGATCGTTGTCAGAGAAAAGCGCCCGCCTTTTGGCGGTGGTGTCGCACGCGGTCACAGAGGCACGGATCTATCTGGCAGAGCGCCATAATCCTCCGGACACCCACGCATATGCCGCGAACGGCACGCGGCAAAAACTATCCGACACGTCCGGGACACTGGCACAGAAAGCCTGATAAGGCAGTGTTAACCACGCGATCAAAAACCCGGTATTGCATAATATTCAACGGGTTTTCTTCACGACTTTTCAACTCCTTTGCGGTCAAGATAGCCATGTCGACAGGAGCGTCGGACGATCAAAATGATCGCATGCAGAATGCACTCAATCGCGCCGATGACGGCGCAACTTCCACATGTGCAAAATGCACTGAAAGAAAGGGATTATCATGTCCAGCATTCTGACGAACAACAGCGCAATGGTGGCGCTGCAAACCCTGCGCGGCGTCAACAAGGGTCTGGCGCAGACCCAGTCTGAAATCTCGACGGGCAAGTCCATTGCGACAGCGAAGGACAACGCCGCAACTTGGTCGATATCCAAGGTCATGGAGTCCGATGTCGCCGGCTTCAAAGCTATCTCTGACAGTCTCGGCCTGGGCAAAGCAACTGTGGGTGTGGCCTCCGCAGCGGCCGAGCAGATCGTGGGCGAACTGGATGAGATCAAGGGCCTCATCGTTTCGGCCCAGAGCGAGAACGTCGACCACGCCAAGATCCAGAACGACATCTCTGAACGAACCGCCCAGATTACATCTATTATCGGTGCGGCGCAGTTCAACGGCGCCAATCTGTTGGCAGCGGATGTCGACGGGAATGGTGCCACCAGCTTCAGTGTTCTGGCCTCTTTGGACCGCGTTGGGACCGGGGCGCCGGCGGCCAACACGATCGAGGTCGACACAGTTAATTTCGAGACTAGTCTCGACTTCACTGCGAATTTGACCGATATCACTGATACTGCCACAGCGACGACCGCGTTGGGTGAGATCGAGACCTTGATGCAAGCGGCTGTGACCGGTGCTGCGGCGCTTGGCGCGTCTGCCAAGCGGATCGAAAGCCAAAGTGAATTCGTCACCAACCTGACTGACTCGCTCAACTCCGGTATCGGTGCGCTGGTGGATGCCGATATGGAAGAAGCCTCGGCCCGTTTGCAGGCGCTTCAGGTTCAGCAACAGTTGGCAACGCAATCGCTATCAATCGCGAACCAGCAGCCGCAGAACATCCTCTCACTGTTCCGGTAATTAACTCGGTATGGGCCCCAGCCTGGGGCCCATTTCCCGGACAACCCGGAAAATGACCAAGAGGATTTGATATGAACGCCCACACTCAGGCGATCGCGGCTTACCGCGCCCCAAGCGACCCGGGAAAATCTCCGCGTGCCATCGAATACGATCTGTTTGCCGAAATCACGTCGCGCTTGCGCCGAGCCGCATCCGCGAAAGACACGAACTTCCCGAAATTTGTCGAGGCCCTGGACGACAATCGCAAACTTTGGAGTGAACTCGCATTTGATCTTGCTGGTCCGGGCAATCTGTTGCCAGAGAGCCTGCGCGCTCAGCTTCTGGGCCTTGCCCAATTCACACTGAACCAGACCGACGCGATCCTGATGGGCAATGCACAGGCTGATACCCTGATCGATCTGAACATTGCGATCATGCGTGGCTTGAATGGTCAGGGGGGGGTGTCATGACCGGCTTGGTCATTCGACTTGCCCCGCGCGAGCGTGTGCTGCTGAACGGCGCAATCATCGAGAACGGGGACAAGCGCACGAGCCTGTCGATCAAGACACCCAATGCCAGCGTGCTGCGGCTACGCGATGCAATCCACCCGGATGATGCGAAGACGCCAGTCAAACGCACCTGCTACCTGGCACAGCTTATCCTGTCCGGGGATGCAACAGCAGACGACCTGCATACACCGTTGCTGCGCGCTGTCGAACAACTGAGCCAGGTGTTTCGCGATCCTGACAGCCACCGCCACCTCGACGATGCCACCACCGCCGCTGTAAATGGCGAATATTACCAAGCACTCAAGGCATTACGCTGCCTGTTGCCCAGAGAGGCGCGTCTTTTGTCCGCGCGCCAGGTATGAGCTTCCAGCCTGTCATACCCCTTGGTGGCGTCGCCGGATGGGAATTTCTCAAGCGCACGCGAGACCGGCAAGAACAGAGCTTTGTCGCCAGTCCAATCATGACGCAAGCGACCGGGTCATTCGGCGGCACTTTTTCGAAAATTCGCTCCGCCGCGGAACTCGTCGAAAACCGGCAGGCTCTGAAGGTTGTTCTTGGTGCGTTCGGCTTGCAGGATGATCTCAACAATCGAGCCTTCATCGGCAAAGTCATATCCGATGGGATCAGCCAGCCGGATGCCCTGGCCAACCGTTTGGCGGACAAACGATACCTTTCGCTCGCTCGGGAACTTGCGCACCTTGCGCCGGGCGGGAGCGGGATCGCACCGCCCGGGCTGGCGGACAGTCTGGTAAGCCGGTATCAAGCGAGTGAATTCGAGATTGCAGTCGGCGATAGCGAGGAGAATATGCGTTTTGCCCTCGCGTACGCACGAAGAATGCCCGAAATCGCAGGGGGGGGGCGCTCCGACGCGGCGCAATGGTTCGAGATATTGGGTGATCCGCCAACACGCCGTGTGATTGAAACCGCGTTGGGATTACCGGGTGAGTTCGCGGCGCTCGATATCGACGAGCAGATCGTGCGGCTTAAAGCGGCAGCAGGGACGAAATTCGGAGTCACCAAGGCTGCCGATTTCGCGGGCCCAGACATGATTGAAACCGTCACAAAGCGTTTTCTGCTCATGGACCAATTGCGACAGAGTCAGGCAGCCATGAGCGGTGCCTCAGTGGCACTTACGTTATTATCGCAAACCGGTATTGATTGAGCTTCCGGCGCAGCAAGGAAAACCATACTGCCGCGACTATACGGGCCCAGGCTGTCACGCGGCGCTTGGTTCGGTGCTGACGATCCTCAGTTCCGTGGCGCGATTTGCCATCGTGTTCATTCCACCGATCAGCCGCGCGGGCCGAGGCCGGTCCTGTCAGCACATAGCCTCGTGACTAGGCGTGACAGGTGGACGCAAAAGCCAGCCGCGCTGTCCGCACGTTCACCAATACGGCCTGTTATGCCCGGTCTTGGACCACCTGTTTCAGGCCAGACGTTCTCCCGTTTCGGGGGCGAAGTAAGACGCTTTTGACAAGTCGAAACCAACATCCAGGTTTTCACCGGCACGCGCCACTGTGTCCGCCGAAAGGCGCGATGTGACCTCTTTGCCGCCCAACCGCGCGACCACATAGGTATCCGCCCCGGCGGGTTCGACAACATCGACACGGACGGCCCCGCCTTGCAGCGTTTCACCCGCGCGGGCGGAGGCTTCATGCATGTCCTCTGGGCGCAAGCCAAGCAGAATGTCGCCGGTCAGCCCGGCATGACGGGGCTCGTGCAGACGCAAGGGGTCCGCGCCCTCGCGCGCGATCTCGATCACGCTGCCCTGCCCGTTCGGCGTGGCGCGGGCCGGGATCAGGTTCATGGCTGGGCTGCCCATGAAATCTGCGACAAAGGTGTTGGCGGGCCGCGTGTAAATCTCGTGCGGCGTGCCGATCTGCTGGATGATGCCGCCTTTCATGACCACGATCTTTGTGGCCAGTGTCATCGCCTCGATCTGGTCATGGGTGACGTAGACCATCGACGCCCCCAGGTCCTGATGCAGGCGCTTGATCTCGGTGCGCATTTCGACGCGCAGTTTCGCGTCAAGGTTCGACAGCGGCTCGTCGAACAGGAACAAAGCCGGGTCACGGACAAGCGCGCGGCCCATGGCAACCCGCTGGCGCTGACCGCCCGACAGTTGCCCCGGACGACGGTTCAGAAGCGGTTCGATCTGCAATTGCCGCGCGACCTCGGCCAATTTCGCCGCTTGCGTCGCCTTGTCCACGCCACGCACCTGCATCCCGAAAGTGATGTTCTTCGCCACGCTCATCGTGGGGTAAAGCGCGTAGCTTTGGAACACCATGGCGATGTTGCGGTCCTTGGGGCTGACCTGTGTCATGTCCCGGCCCGCGATACGGATCGCACCACCGGTGATCGGCTCCAACCCAGCGATGCAGTTCAGAAGCGTGGATTTGCCACAGCCCGACGGGCCGACAAGCACCAGAAACTCGCCCTTGTCGATGCTGACATTGATGTCTTTCAGGATCTCTGTCGCGCCGAAGCTCTTGAACAGGCGGTCGACCTCTAGAATGTGGGACATGGGATTAACCTTTCACAGAGCCTGCGGTCAGGCCGCGAATGAAGTATTTTCCGGCGACGACATAGACAAGCAAGGTCGGCAAGGCGGCGATGATCGCGGCGGCCATGTCGACATTGTAGGCTTTGACGCCGGTGGTGGAGTTGACGATGTTGTTCAGCGCGACCGTGATGGGCTGCGTGCCCGCCTGGCTGAAGGACACGCCGAACAGGAAATCGTTCCAGATCTGGGTGAATTGCCAGATAACGGTCACGACAATGATGGGCAGCGACAGCGGCAGGAATATGGACCAGAAGATGCGGAAGAACCCTGCCCCGTCGATTTTCGCGGCCTTGGTCAGTTCCGCCGGGATGGTCACGTAATAGTTGCGGAAAAACAGCGTGGTAAAGCCGATCCCGTAAATGACATGCACGAAGATCAGCCCCGGAATGGTGCCCGCGATGTTCAAGATGCCCAAGGTCCGCGCCATGGGCAGCAGCACCACCTGGAACGGGATGAAGCAGCCGAACAGCATCAGCGCGAAGATGACGTTCGCGCCGCGAAAGTTCCATTGCGCCACGACATAGCCATTCATCGCGCCCAGCACGGTCGAGATCATGACGGCCGGCACGGCCAGCATGACCGAGTTCCAGAAATAGGGCCGCAACCCTTCGCATTGGATGCCGGTGCAGGCGCCGGACCACGCGGTGCGCCACGCGTCGAAGGTCACTTCGCGCGGCAGGGCGATCAGGCTGCCCGTGCGGATTTCTTCCAGGCTTTTCAACGAGGTCGTCACCATCACGAAAAACGGCAACAGATACCACACGGCGAACACGGTCAGCATCAGGTACAGTCCCCAGCGCAGCGCGATTTTCAGCGCGCGCGACTGGGTTGGGGCGGTTTGGGTTGCATCAGTCATGTTTCGCCCTCAATTCGGAATAGAGGTAAGGCACCACGATGGCGAAGACGATCATCATCATGACCATCGCACTGGAGGCCGCCTGCCCGATATCGCCGCGCGAAAACGCCATGGCATACATGTAGGTCGCGGGCAGGTCGGTGGCGTAGCCCGGCCCCCCGCCGGTCAGCGCGATGACCAGGTCGAAGCTCTTGATCGCCAGGTGCGACAGCACGATGAAGGCGGACAGGAAGATCGGTGCCATGCTCGGTATGATGATGGCCGTATAAATGCGGTGGGTCGGAATGCCATCGACCTGCGCGGCCTTGATGATTTCGCCATCCACCGACCGCAGCCCTGCCAGAAACAGCGCCATCACGAAGCCCGACGCTTGCCAGACGCCCGCGATGACCACGGTGTAGATGGCCATGTCGGGATCGGTGATCCAGTCGAAGGTGAAGTTGTCGAACCCCCAGCCGCGCACCATGGATTCCAGGCCAAGGCCGGGGTTCAGCATCCATTTCCACGCCGTGCCGGTCACGATCAGCGACAGCGCCATCGGGTACAGGTAGACGGTGCGCAACACGCCTTCGGTGCGGATTTTCTGGTCCAGGAAAATCGCCAGCAGCAGGCCCAGCAACATGGCAATTCCGATGAACAACACGCCGAACACGAACAGGTTGTTGAGCGCGACCTCCCACCGGGGGGAGGCGAAAAGCCGTTCATACTGGATGGGGCCGACCAGGTCGTAATTCGGCAGCAGGCGCGAGCGGGTCAGGCTGACCCAGGCCGTCCAACCGATGAAGCCGTAGACGAAAAGCAGGGCCGCGATGAAACTGGGTGCCAGAACGAGCTTCGGCACATGGCGTTCAAGCCATTGCATGGGAAGCCTCCCTTCATGTGGGGAACGGGGCGACGCGACACGTCGCCAGCGGCGAGGCCGCCGCAAGGATGGGCCGGGCAGAACCGCCCGGCCCGGTTGGCTTACATGGAGTTGGCGACCGCGTCTGCCAGCATTTGCACAGCGTCGTCAGAGGACATGTCGCTGTTGAAATGCGCGGTCACGACATCGGTGATCGCCCCCGCCTGCGCACCACGCAGCGCCATGCCATGTGCGTAGGACGGCAGCAGCGAACCCGCTTCGGACGTGGCGGCCATGTCATTGGCCGAAGTCACGGCGCAGCTGTCGAACTCGTCCAGCGCAACGTCGCTGCGCACCGGGATGGACCCCTTGTTCAGGTTGAACACTTTCTGGAAGTTCTCGCCCACGATCAGCTCTGCCAGCAGGGCCTGACCATCCTGCGCGTCCTCGCCCTCGACCTCGAACATGGCAAAGCTGTCGACATTGTACAGGTAGCCGTCACCGGGGGTCGATGCACACAGGAAATCCTCGCCCGGCACCTGGCCGGCAGCAAGGAATTCGCCCTTGGCCCAGTCGCCCATGATCTGGAAGGCGGCTTCGCCATTCATGACCATCGCGGTGGCAAGGTTCCAGTCACGCCCCGAGAAGTTGTCATCGACATAGCCGCGCATGGTGCGCATCTGGTCGAAGGCGGCTTTCATCGTGTCGGATGTCAGCGCATCCATGTCGAGGTCGATCAGCGCCGAGCGGAAGAATTCCGGCCCGCCCAGACCCAGCACGACGGTTTCGAACACGGTCGCGTCCTGCCACGCTTGGCCACCATGCGCCAAGGGCGTGACGCCCGCGGCTTGCAGCTTGTCGGCGGCGGCGTTGAATTCGTCCCAGTTGCCCGGCATTTCAATGCCGTGCTCGTCCAGGATGGCCTTGTTCGCCCAGACCCAGTCCACGCGGTGCACGTTCACGGGCGCGGCGCACCATGTGCCCTCGCACTGCATATGCCCGGCGATGGAGGCGGGCAGGATTTCCGCCCAGTTTTCGGCCTCTGCCACGGCAGAGATATCGGCCAGAACGCCTTCTTCGTACCATTCCTGGATGGCCGGGCCTTTGAGCTGCACGGCGGTCGGCGCATTGCCCGACAGCACGCGGGCGCGCAGCGCGGTCATGGCCGCGTCACCACCACCACCGGCCACGGGCATGTCGGTCCATTCACCGCCACGGCTGGCGAATTCTTCCTGCAACACGGCCACGGCACGCGCTTCGCCGCCAGAGGTCCACCAGTGCAGCACTTCGGCTTGCGGTTCGGCCAGCGCAGCACCGGCCACGCAGAAAGACGCGACAGACGTCGCAAGAATCGTTTTCATAGTCATGAGCATCCTCCCAGATGGTTGGCGGGACATCCGCCAGACGCGGCAACCATGACGCAACCCATGCACCCCGCGCAACGCCCATATGAACCTGCATTGACCGATTTTCGCGCCGATTGTTACAGGCTGTTACAAAACCCGCGCGCTTGGTGCTAAACCGAATTCATTCGCGGCTTGGAGGAGAGCGCAGATGACCATTCCCCGCCTGTTGGTGGTCGATGACGACACGGATATGTGCGCGATGATGGTCGGCTGGCTGCAACGCAACGGCTTTTTCGTGGCGGGGGTGCAGGATGGCGCGGGCGTGGTGCAGCAAATGGCGGCGGGCCGGGTGGACCTGATCTTGCTGGATGTCATGCTGGGCGATGAAAGCGGGCTGCGTATATGTCAGCAGTTGCGCCAAGAGCATGACGTGCCGATCATCATGGTCTCGGCGCTGTCGGCCGATGACAACCGCATGGCGGGGTATCGGTCTGGGGCGGATGATTACATCGCCAAACCCTTCAACCCGGACCTGCTGGTGGCCCGCGTGCGCGCGGTGCTGCGGCGCACCCGGCGCGCGGCGTCGCTGGCCTATCGGCGGCAAGCGCGGGTCTACCGCTTCGCGGGCTGGCGCTTCGACACCCGAGAGGGCAGCGCCCACGCGCCCGGCGGGTATCAGGTGGCGCTGTCGGCGCGCGAGCGGCAATTGTTGCAGGTGTTTCTGGCGAACCCGGAAATCCCCCTCTCGCGAGAGGAAATTGCCGAAGCGATGGACGTTCCGGGCGAAGGCGCGGAGCCCGCCGAAGGCCGCGCCATCGACATGCTGGTGGGCCGCCTTCGCAGCAAGATCGAGGACGCGCCGAAAGACCCCGTGCTGATCCGCACCGCGCGCGGGGTGGGCTACGTGCTGGCCTGCCCGGTCGAGGCAGACGCATGATCCGCAGCCTGCGCGGCTGGGCCAGCCTGTGGATACTGGCGGCCATGGGCGCGGGCGTGCTGGCGGCGTGGCTGTGGCTGTCCTCGACCGCGGCCTGGCGCGATCACCTGGACCGCGCGGCGCGGACCGGGCGCGATCTGGCGGCGTCGGTTCTGTTGGGCGCGCCTGTGCCCGGCGACACGCGGCTGGTGCCGTTGGGGCGCGCAGATCCCCCTCCCGGCGCGGATGCGGCCGGGATGCGGTCCTCGGCGCGCATCACCGCGCTGGCCTTTCGTCAGTCCCGCCCGGATGCCGCGGGCGCGCGCTTGCAGGTGCAGGTGGTCAGCCCGACCCTGCAATACCCGGTGGCCGATCTAAGTGCAGCGGGTGCGTATGACGGGATGGCGGCGCTGTCGCGCAGCCTTGCGCGGCTATGTTCCGACCCTGTCCTGTTTCTGCGTGCCGATAATGGCCCGTGGTGGCGGGCGGAAAGCCCGCTTTGGTCTTGTGCCGCGCAACCGCGCGACTGGCGGATCGCGGCGTTCTTGTTGGCCGGTGTGGCACTGATGGCCCTGCTCAGCCATGCCGCCGATATGACCGCCGGGTTCCGCGATTTCGCGCGCGGCCTGGCCACGCGCCGCCGCCCCGGCGAAACCGCCGATCTGGCGCTGACCGGCCCGGACGAATTACGCGCCACGATCACCGCCGTGAACGGCTATCTGGCCGACGAGCGCGCGCGCCTTTCGCGCCGCGCCATGGTGCTGTCGGGCGTCAGCCATGACCTTGGCACGCCGGCCACGCGCCTGCGCCTGCGCGCGGCCCTGATCGAGGATGCCGCTCTGCGCGCCCGGTTCGAGGAAGATCTGGACCGCATGGGCGCGATGATCGAGGAAGTCCTGACCTTCACCCGCGCCGAGATCGCCGCCGAGGGCGTGCGCGAGTTCTGTTTAGCCGCTTTGACCGAAGCGGTGGTCGATGATTACCGCGATACGGGCCGCCCGGTGGGCATGACACTGGCCGCCCCCGCCAGCATGGACACGGCGCAAACCGTGTTCGCGCTTGGCCGCCCGCGCCGCATGGCGCTGCCGGAAACGCGGCGGCTGCTCTTCATCGGTCGTCCCCTTGCGCTGGAACGCGCACTATCGAACCTGATCGAGAATGCGCTGAAATACGGTCGCCGCGCCGATATCACCCTGCGCGCCGATTCCGCACGCGTGGTTCTGGAAGTGCAGGATGCGGGCCGCGAGCTGGACGCCGAAAGCCTGCGCCGCCTGACCGACCCGTTCCAGCGCGGCGACAACACGACAGATGCCGATGGCACGCCGATTTCGGGCTTTGGCATGGGCCTGAGCATAGTCGCGACCATCGCCGCGCAGCATGGGGGCGAGCTGGAATTCGAACAGCGCCCCGACGGGTTGTGCGCGCGGCTGGTCCTGCCGCGCGGCTGAGTTTACCGGTCTTGCGACGCAAGGAACCCGATAATGTTGATCCGCTCCTGTTCGTCGCTGACGCCGGGATACGCCATGCGGTTGCCGGGCAGGTAGTCATCCGGGTTAACCAACCATTCGTTCAAGCGTTCCGGGGTCCAGACGCCCTCTGCCTCCATCAGGGCATCCGAATAGCGCCAGTCGCCAACGGCGCCGATATCGCGCCCGACAATGCCGACAAGATGCGGTCCACCGCCGTTGCGCTCGTTGTCGTATTGGTGGCAGGCAGAACACTGGCGGAATGCGCTTTCGCCCGCGTCGATATCGGCGCTGGCCAGCAGCGTCGCCCCGGCCATCGGGTCGGCGGCCGGGGCGTCGGCCTGCGCGACCTCGGTCTCGGTCGTGTCAGCGTCTGGCGCGGCGGCTTCGGTGCTTTCCGACGCGTCCTCTACCGTGGTGTCGGCTTCGGCGGTTTCGGTGCTTTCCGACGCGTCCTCTACCGTGGTGTCGGCTTCGGCGGTTTCGGCGGCGTCGCCAACCGCTTCCGCTTCGGCGGTTTCCACCTCTGCGGCAGGCTCTTCGGCTGTCGGCTCTGCCTCGGCGGTTTCCGCGGTTTCGACAGGTGTTTCGGTCGCGGGCTCTTCTTCGGCCATCTCCATGTCAGCCGAGGAGTCGTCCCCGGTTTCGGCGCTTGCCATGTCGACGCGTTCTTCCGCGTCGGGCGCGTCCGCGACCTGTTGCGCAGGATCGCGGGGTGCACCCTCGCTGAAACTCTGGATTGTCACGAGCAGCAACAACAGCGCGAGGCCGCCGAAGGTTCCGACGCGCAGCAATTTGTCGGCAGGGCTCATCTTGTCGATCGGGTCTTGGCTTGGGGGCATTTGATCCTCTGGTTCTCAGTTCGAAAATTAGACGCAATCAGTGATCTAAGTGTTAAGGCCAACAAGTAAACTTGGCCCGAACACCAGAACGCCGTTTAACCGTTCACGTCGACCACGACACGCCCCTTGACCTGCCCTTTCAGGATGTCCGCACCAAGTTGCGGCAGGTCTTGCAGGCGCGCAGGCTGGATCATCGCCTCCAGCTTTTCCATCGGCAGGTCGGCGGCAATGCGCCGCCACGCACGCAGGCGGTTGTCATAGGGTTGCAGCACGGAATCGATCCCCAGCAGGTTCACGCCGCGCAGCAGGAAGGGGACCACGGTTGCAGGCAGGCCCGCGCCCCCGGCCAAGCCCACCGCCGCCACCGAGGCGCGGTATTTCATCTGCCCCAGCACCCGCGCCAGCATCGCGCCGCCGACAGCATCGACGCACCCGGCCCATGTTTCGGATTCCAGCGGGCGCTTGACGGTTTCGTTCAGATCATCGCGCGGAACGATGGTCGTTGCGCCCAGATCGCGCAGGTAGCTTTCGGTTTCGGGCCGCCCGGTGACGGCGGCGACCTCGTGCCCCAAAGCCGACAGGATCGCAACGGCCACCGACCCGACACCGCCCGCAGCCCCCGTGACCAGCACGGGGCCGTCGCCCGGTTTCAGCCCGTGATCTTCCAAGGCCATGACGGCCAGCATGGCCGTAAAGCCCGCCGTGCCCACGGCCATGGCCTGCCGCGCCGTAATGCCGTTCGGCAAGGGAACCAGCCAGTCGGCCTTGACACGGGCCTTCTGCGCGTAGCCGCCCCAATGCGCCTCGCCCACGCGCCAGCCGGTCAGCACCACGGCATCGCCGGGCGTGTAGCGCGGATCGTCGGACGCTTCGACCGTGCCCGCGAAATCAATGCCCGGCACATGGGGGTAGTTGCGCACCAAGCCTCCGCCCGGCCCGATGCAAAGCCCGTCCTTGTAATTGACCGTGCTGTAGTCCACCGCGACCGTAACCTCGCCCGCGGGCAGGCGGTCCTCGGTCATGTCCTGCACGGCGGCCTTGGTGGTGCCATCTTCCAGCTTCTCGACCACGAGCGCCTTGAATGTCATTTACGCGTCCTTTCCTGTTTGCCGCAAAGCCTAATCCAGCCCCTGCCCCGTGACCATGCCCGGCTTGCAGATTTTTCCGGCAGCGTCCGATGCCCGGCGCACCAATACAGGATTTCCCATTGTGACGCGCGCGAATTTCAGACTTAACTGCGCGAAACTGCCCTCGCATGTCAAAGGCCCTGCATGAGCTTCGAGCAGATCTTCGTCCTTCTGGTTCTGGCAGCCGTGCTGTTCAGCTTCTTCAAGGAAATCTACCCGCCGGAAGTGACTGCCTTGGGGGCATCGGCGGCAATGCTTGTCACCGGCATTCTGCCCACGACCGACTTTCTGCAAGTCTTCGCCTCGCCCGCGCCGATCACCATTGCGATGATGTTCATCCTGTCGGCGGCGCTGGAACGCACCGGCGTGCTGGACATCCTGGGCGGATGGATGCGCACGCACGCGCGCGGGTCATACCTGCGGGCGATGTTCCTGATGATGGGGGGGGCGATGGCGGCGTCAGCCTTCATGAACAATACGCCTGTCGTCATCCTGTTGACGCCGGTCATGATCTCGGTTGCCGGCTCCGTGGGCGTCGCACCGTCACGCATGCTGATCCCGCTGTCTTACGCGGCGATCATGGGGGGCACGCTGACGCTGGTGGGCACCTCGACCAATATCCTGATGGGCGGGGTTGCCACGGATGCAGGCCAACCGCCGCTGACCATGTTCGAAATGACGCTGCCCGCGTTGCTGATGGCCTGTGTCGGCATATCCTACATGGTCTTTGCGGGGCGGTTCCTGCTGCCGGACCGGACCTCGATGGCGTCCATGCTGGGCAAGGAAAGCAAGCGCAAGTTCATGGCGCGGCTGCTGATCCCGGCCGGGTCCACCTATATCGGGCAAACGCTGGCGGACCTGCCGTTCAACAAGCGCTCGGCGCGGGTGCTGGACGTGGTGCGCGGAGAGGTCTCGTTGCGGCGCAAGCTGGATGACGTGGTGCTGGAACCGGGTGACCGCGTGGTCATAAAAACCGATACCGGCGAGATCCTGGGCCTGAAGGAAGACGGCGAGATCGAATTCCGCGACATGGCCGACAGTGGCTTTGCCCCCGTCACCGCCGACCGCACCATCACGATGGAAGCCAGCATCGGCCCCAATTCGCATTTGCGCGGCCGCCCGATCAAGGATCTGAAATTGCGGCGTCGCTACGGGGTGTACCTGATGGCGGTGCACCGGCAAGAGCGCAATATTTCCGACGAGGTGCAGGACCTGCGCCTGCAATTCGCCGACACGCTGCTGCTGGAAGGGCCACCCGAAGGCATTCAGCGCATGATCGAGGATGGCGGCGTCGTCAACCTGTCCGAGCCCTCGGACCAGCCCGTGCGGCGCGGCAAGGCCCCGATCGCCATCGGCACGGTGCTGGCGGTGGTCGCGCTGGCGGCGCTGAATGTCATGCCCATCGCCGGGCTGGCGGTGGTGGGCGCGGTGGTGGTCATGCTGACCCGCTGCGTCGACCCGGAAGAGGCGTTCGACGCCATCGACTGGCGCATCCTGTTCCTGATCTTCGGCATGCTGGGACTGAGCATGGGCATGTCCAGCACCGGCACGGCCGAACTGATGGTGCAGCAGATCGTCGGCCTGGTGGGCGGGTTCGGGCCGCTGGCCATTCTGGCGGCGGTCTATGTGCTGACCAATGCGCTGACCGAAATGGTGTCGAACAATGCCGTGGCGGTGCTGGTCGGTCCCATCGTGATCGCGCTGGCGCTGCAACTGGGCTACGACCCGCGCCCGTTCATCATTGCCGTGATGTTCGCGGCCTCTGCCAGCTTCGCCACGCCCATCGGGTATCAGACAAACACGTTTGTCTACAGCGCCGGGGGCTACAAGTTCACCGACTTCCTGCGCGTGGGCCTACCGCTGAACCTGCTTTACGCGGCGATGGCGGTGGGTGTGATCCCGTTGTTTTTTCCGTTTTAGGGAAAGCAGCGTACACGAACATCATGTCGGCTTAGAGCCCACTCCGACAAATACTGCGAAGGCTTCAAAAGACCGCTATGGTGAGAGATCTGGCGACTGCGGCTGATCATACAGCCCAAAAGAAGTGCGATGAGGAACAGTTGAAGCCGTGCCTGCCAGAGGCAGACACGGCGCAGAAGCCATGAAAAATTAAGGTGTTACCCAATTCCTCTGGTCAAATCCTGAGCAAGCATCAACGCATTGCCGTCGGGGTCGTAGAATGTCGCGGTCTTGACCATGCCCTCGACGACATCCGTCTCGCCATCAAATTTGACTCTGGCCTGCTCCAGCTTCTGCCGAGCCGCATCCAGATCAGCGACCCCAAAGACGGGCACACAGTTGCCGGGTGCTGGCTTGGTATGCTCGCCAAGACCAATGACGACGCCGGGCGTGTTCGTCCGAAGCTCGGACCAGCCTGCTTCATCGGCATGGTAGAGAAGCTCAAATCCCAGCATGCTTTCGTACCATGTTGCACTTGCATGGCGATCTGTGACCGACATGGCGATGGTGATGTTGTGATCCAAGGCAACGAGTGACATGGGCTTTCCTTTTTAATGAAAATATACTAACTATACTTTATGGACATTGAGCTGTTTGTCAACATCACTTCCAGGGCTTGGGCGATACCCATATTGTCGAGCCTGCATTCGGGTGTCGCCGGGCGGCAAGCGCCCCTCCTGTCTGCGACGGGCGCAAGCAGGACAGCCTTTGCACAAAGCATGGATCACCTGATCGAGCTGGGCTTGCTTGAACGAAATCCGGGTTACGGTCATCCGCTGCGCCCGGAATTCCGGCTTACAAGCCTGGGAAAGTCGGTCGCGGCCATCGCCGACAAAATTCGCGATGTTTCGACAGAAGAAGATTGGCCATTGCTGCGCCGGTCATGGACCTTGCCGGTTCTGATCTCACTCTACAGGCCCAGCCACTTCAGCGACATCAAGCGACACCTGCCGATGATTACGGATCGTGCGCTGTCTCAGTCTTTGAAATCAATGGAAGCAAGGAACTGGGTTTGCCGCAGCGTGGACGGGGCCGCTCGCCCGCCTAGATCCATTTATAGTGCGGTGAACACTGGTGGCGTGATCAGTCAGGTCATTGCACCCGAAATCGTTCTAAGCTAGCCGAACCGGCCCTCATTGACAGTTGATGGAAGTGGGAAAGCCCGCGAAAGCGGCCATTGAACTGGGCGGTGCCAATGGCAACTCCGTCCCGCTTATCCGCCCTTCCACCTAACTCCGCGCGCCCATCAACCGCGCAATCGGCACGTAATCATCCGTCATCATCACGGTCGTATCGCGTGCCACCAGATCGCGGATGGACGCGGCATCCACCCGCACCAACTGTCGCGGTTCCGGGTGCAGGTGTGTGAACCGGCTGACCGGCGTCGGGGCGTCGCCCGCGACCATGATGAACACGCGGCGGTCCTCTGACGGGTCGTGCAGCGGGTCGGCCCAGACCTCGACCACGTCGAACTCTGCCTGCGCGGTGGCGACGACAGAGGCCAGCGCCTCCAGCCGGTCCATATGGTCGATCACGTTCATGATATACGCCCCGCCGGGGTTCAGCCGGTCCTTCACAAGGCCGAAGAATTCGCGTGTTATCAAATGCTCGGGCACCGCGATATCGGTGAAGGCGTCGCCGATCACCACGTCATAGGTCGTGTCCGACAGGGTCAGAACCCGCCGTGCATCGGCATGGATGATGGTCGCGGTTGCGGGGTCGAACCAGAACTTTTCGGCAGCTATGCGCGTCACCTCCGGGTCCATCTCTGCCACGGTCACGTCCACGGGTGCCTTATGCGCCGCCCAGGCACGCGGCAGGGCGTAATTGCCACCGCCGATCAGGAAGGCCTGCCACGCGTCGCGCCCGTCCATCCGCAGCCGGGCCAGCCCATCCAGCATCATGGCATGGGCGGTCAGCATGGCGCGGGGCGCGTCCCCGGCGGACATGCCGTGGACAAGATGGTCCAGCACCATCAACCGCTCTGGCCCCACGGGCGATTGTTCGACCACGCGAATGCAGAAATAGTTGCTTTCCACGGTGCAGGGGTCGGGGCGCGACAGCGTGGCCCCGGCCAGAACCAAGGGCACCAACGCGGCCACACCGCCTTGCACCAGCCAGCGGCCCAGCCCCTGCGCGGCCCAGAAACTGTGCAGCGCCAAAGCCGCATAGACCACCGTCACCACCACCAGCGTGCCCGTGCTGCCCAGCCAAGAGATAAAGAGGAACCCTGCCGCGAGCGTGCCAAGGATTGCCCCCCAAGCGCCCGCCGCGAACATCGCGCCCAGCGCGCGGCCCGCACGGTCGGGATGGCGCAGCACCGCGACATGGCTGAGGATGGGCGCGGGGATGCCCGCGAAGAAGGACGGCAGGAAGAAGACCAGCGTGGTCAGCACCACGATCACGGCCACCGGGTGGTCGAGCGTGGTGATAACCGGCCCGGCCAAACCGCGCAGCAAGAACAGCGCGCCGCCGGTGGTCAGCGCCGCCGCCAAAAGTGCCCAGCCATTCGCGCGCAAGGCGCGGTCGGGCGGCAGTTCCGCCAGCCGCCCGCCAACCCAATGGCCCGCGGAGAACCCCGCCAGCACCACCGCGATGATCGAGGTCCACGTGTACAAAGACATGCCGACATAGGGCGCCAACATCCGCCCCGCGACAATTTCCACCACTAAGCTTGCGGCGGCAACGGTGGCCTGCACCGCGATCAGAACCCAAAGCTTGTGCATAGCCACTCCCGATGCTGTCGCGCCACGTTAGGGCCTGCCATTGGCCAAGACAAGCGAGCGCGGCACCTAGTCCATCCACGGCGCGACATGGGCGATATCGTCGTCGGACCAGCCGAAATGATGCGCCAGTTCGTGCAGGTAGACATGCGCGACAAGGTGGCCGAGCGAAATGTCGCCGCGCGCCACCCACTCGTCCAGTATCGGACGGCGGAACAGCCAGATCGTGTCCGGCCCCAGCGCCTGCCCGCCCAGCTTTTCGGGCAGGGGCGTGCCGTCGTAAAGCCCGGTCAGTTCGAACGGGTCGGCCACGCCCATCTCTGCCAGCACCGCCTCGGGGGCGAACTCGACCACCTGTACGGCGACCGAACTGGCATGGGACGCGAACGGCTCCGGCAACTCCGCGATCGCCGCCGAGACAAGCGCCACGAAATCGGCGTCAGACGGGGGCAGGCTATCGGTCCATGGGGTATCGCGCATCCCCTTGGTCTTGCACGCGCGCGGCGCTTGTGAAAGAGGAAAGCGGATGAAAAAGGGGTTTTCACCATGTCCAGCATCGTCACCCGCTTCGCGCCCTCGCCCACCGGTTACCTGCATATCGGCAACCTGCGCACGGCGCTGTTCAACTACCTGATTGCCCGCAAACAAGGCGGCACCTTCGTGTTGCGGCTGGATGACACCGACCCCGAACGCTCCAAGCAAGAATATATCGACGCGATCCGGTTCGACCTGGAATGGCTGGGGCTGGAATGGGACCGCGTCGAGCAGCAATCGAAACGGCTGGACCGCTACCACGACGCCGCCGACAAGCTCCGTGCGGACGGTCGTTTCTACGAATGCTTCGAGACCCCGACAGAGCTGGACCTGAAACGCAAGAAGCAACTGAACATGGGCCGCCCGCCGGTTTATGACCGCGCGGCACTGGCGCTGAGCGGCACCGAGCGCGACGCGCTGCGTGCCGAGCGCGATGGCTACTGGCGCTTCAAGCTGGACCAGTCCCGGATCGAATGGGACGATGGCATATTGGGGCCGCTCTCGATCGACGCTGCCAGCGTGTCCGACCCGGTGCTGATCCGCGCGGATGGGCAGGTGCTGTATACGCTGGCGTCCGTGGTGGATGACACGGATATGGGGATTACCCATGTCGTGCGCGGGTCCGACCATGTCACGAACACCGCCACGCAAATCCAGATTATTCAGGCACTTGGCGGTCACGTCCCCAGTTTCGCCCATCACTCGCTGCTGACCGGCCCGCAGGGCGAGGCGCTGTCGAAACGACTGGGCGTGCTGTCCTTGCGTGACCTGCGCGACCAGGGCGTGACGCCGAATGCGCTTTTGTCGCTGATGGCGCGGCTTGGGTCCAGCCAGCCGGTGGAATTGCGTGCGTCGCTCGACGCGATCGCCGCGGGGTTCGAGCTGTCGCATTTCGGCACGGCACCGACGAAGTTCGATTCCGAAGACCTCTGGCCCCTGACCCGCGCCGACCTGCAAGCGCGGCCCTACGGCGCTGTCGCCGAGACGATCCGCGCGCTTGGCGTGCCCGACGACCTTGCCCCGCCGTTCTGGGAGGTCGCGCGCGAAAATATAACCACGCTGGATGACTTGTCGGACTGGTGGGCACTGTGCCGCGACGGGGCCACGCCGGTTATCGCGGATGAGGACGCGGCGTTCATCGCCGAAGCCATGACCCTCTTGCCGCCCCCGCCCTATGGCCCGACCGCGTGGAAGGACTGGACCGATGCGGTCAAGGCCGCGACCGGGCGCAAGGGCAAGGGGCTGTTCATGCCGTTGCGGCTGGCGCTGACAGGGCAGGCACGCGGCCCGGAAATGGGCGCGCTGATGCCGCTGTTGCAACAGGTGCCGGCGCGCGACACATGAGCCTGCGCGCCGTCCTGTCCATGTGGCTGGTGTTGGCGACCGTGACGCCCGCATCAGCCCAATCGTGGACCGAGCGGAAATGCACGCTTTACGCGGCAGCGCTGGAGGATGCGCTGCAACTCCTGGGGCACGACGGGATCAGCGGCGGGTTTCTGGATGAAAACGCGGCGTTCATCGCCCAAGGCTGCACCGAACGCGGGCGCATCTGCCCGCAGTCGG
>JAAAPG010000120.1 GCA_009908405.1 Alphaproteobacteria bacterium
GACCATCCTGTCACAGATCGGCTGGCGGGTCAGCGTCATTGATCGCGGCTACAAGCACTGGCGCGGGCTTGTTAACAGGCAACTCTACGACACGCCCTTTCCGGCCCCCATCGTGTTGCTGGGCGGCGGCACGGGCACGGGCAAGACCGATATCCTGCACCATGCCCACGCGCTTGGCGCGCAGGTCATCGACCTGGAAGGCATGGCGCAGCATCGCGGGTCGGTATTCGGCAGCACTGGCGGCCAGCCGTCTCAGAAATTGTTCGAGACGCGGCTGACCCAGGCAATCGCCGCGCTCGACCCGGCGCGTCCGGTGCTGATAGAGGCCGAATCGAACCGCATCGGTGCGATCCGCCTGCCCCCGACCCTGTGGGACGCCATGCGAAACGCCGAATTGGTCGAGGTCAGCGCCCCGCTGGACGCGCGCGCCAACTATATTGCGCATCGCTATGCCGATTTGACACGGGATGACGCGTTGCTTTGGAAAACCCTGGACGGATTGCGAAAACACCATTCCGCCGCACAGGTGCAAGAATGGCGCGCCATGGCCCGCCAGCCCGCCGAACTGGCCCGAAGCCTGATCGCGTTGCATTATGACCCGCGTTACGCGAAACTGTCGGTCCGCTCCGCCGAGCTGGACCATCTGGCCCTGCCGGACCTGTCGCAAGACAGGTTGAAACGTGCCGCACGGACCTTGTGCGACAGCCTGTCGAAGCCCGCGATGAAATCTTGAATCGGGCAGCGCGTGAGGGCTTGACGGTCCCTGCCGCCTCACTTAAACGCACTCTCGATCTGGCGGAGTAGCTCAGTTGGTTAGAGCAGCGGAATCATAATCCGCGTGTCGGGGGTTCAAGTCCCTCCTCCGCTACCAAGCCCCCCTTTTGCACAGGCGTAGCGCATCCGGCACATGACCGAATTTGTCTACCAGCCACCGCAAGACGCGCTCGACATCCTGCACGAGGATCACGAACTTCTGTTCATCAACAAGCCGGCCGGGTTGCTGTCGGTGCCCGGACGCGGGCCGCATTTGGCCGATTGCCTGATCACGCGCGTGCAGGCGGTGTTCCCCGAAGCCCTGCTGGTGCACCGGCTGGACATGGACACATCCGGCGTGATCGTGTTCGCCCGCAGCCCGATGGCACAACGTCACCTGGGATTGCAGTTCGAGAAACGTCAAACCCGCAAGCAATATGTGGCGGATGTCTGGGGCCGCGTTGCCGAACGCAAGGGCCGGATAGACCTGCCATTGACGGTCGATTGGCCCAACCGCCCGCTACAGAGGGTGTGCCAGGAAACCGGGCGCCCCGCCCAAACCGATTGGGCGCTGATGCGGCATGACACCCACGGGTCACGCCTGCGCCTGATGCCGCAGACCGGGCGCAGCCACCAACTGCGGGTGCATATGCAGGCAATGGGACATCCGATCCTTGGCGATCCGTTCTACGCCTCTGGCGTCGCGCGTGATTTTCCGCGCATGATGCTGCACGCGCGCGAATTGCGGTTGCGCCACCCGGATGGTGGGCGCGGCGTGACGATATCGACGCCGGTGCCGTTCTGATCACGGCTTGCGCTTCACCTTGCCCCGGATACGCATGACGCGCCGGAGTCGACCCTGCGCCGCGCGGTCCGGGCAGGTTGTGGCAAAAAGCCGGGGCGCGCTTGCCCGGCACGGGCAAGGCGCAGTTTCTTGTTGGCGTCAGCCTGCGGACATCTGGTTGTGCTTGCGCGCGACCAGTGTTTTCGCGGTTTCCACCGCCACGGCGGCGTCGCGGCAATAGGCATCGGCCCCGATGGCGCGGCCGAATTCCTCGTTCAGCGGTGCGCCCCCCACCAACACGATGTAGTCGTCGCGCATTCCCTTCGCGTTCAGCGCGTCGATCACCACTTTCATGTAAGGCATGGTCGTGGTCAGCAGCGCCGACATGCCGAGGATGTCGGGCTGTTCGCTTTCCAGCGTTTCCAGATAGGCTTCGACCGGGTTATTGATACCCATATCCACCACTTCGAACCCCGCGCCTTCCATCATCATGGCAACAAGGTTCTTGCCGATGTCGTGGATATCGCCCTTGACGGTGCCGATCACCATCTTGCCCATGCGCGGCGCGCCGGTTTCCACCAGCAGCGGTTTCAGGATGGCCATGCCGCCCTTCATCGCGTTGGCCGCCAGCAGCACTTCGGGCACGAACAGGATGCCGTCGCGGAAATCGTGGCCGACAATGGTCATGCCCGCGACCAGCGCCTTGGTCAGAATGTCGTAAGGCGTCCAGCCGCGTTCCAGCAAGATACCTACGGCTTCCTCGATCTCTTCGCGCATCCCGTCATACAGATCGTCCATCATCTGCTCGACAAGTTCGTCATCTGACAGGTCAGAGAGGATGATTTCTTCTTCGTCAGACATTTGGGGCACCTCTTGAAAAACCGCGCCAAAGACTGCGCGGGCTGGACTGTTTGACAGGGTGTCGGTCATTTTGTCGCGCCAGACACGTCCATTTGCGACCTTGGCGCGGGGCTGTGCGACCTGCGCGCCCCGAAACAAAGGCGGATCAGACCTCGCGACGGCGGCGGTTGCCCCGGCGGGCGGGGGTGTCGGGGCTGTCGGCCTCGGTGCCATCGACCTCGGATGAAAAACCGCCGATCCGCGACTTGATCGTGTCAAGGTCCGGGCGCGGGCCGGCGGCACGGGTTTCCAGTGCGGCCCGCATGGCGCGCAAATGTTCCGGCATGGTGCCGCAGCAGCCACCGATGATGCGCGCGCCGCAATCGCGGGCCAGCACGGCGTAATCGGCCATCAGGTCGGGCGTGCCATCGTAATGGATGTGGCCATCGACATATTTCGGAATGCCCGCATTGCCCTTGGCAATGATCGGCAGGGTCGCGCCCGCTTCCGTGAACCCAAGCGCCGTGCGCAGCAGGTCGGACGCGCCCACACCGCAATTCGCGCCGAAGGCCAGCGGTTGATGTGCCAGCTTGCCCACCATCTGCACCATCGCGGCAGAGGTCAGCCCCATCATGGTGCGCCCGGCGGTGTCGAAGCTCATGGTGCCGCACCATGGCATGTCGGCCAGTTTCGCGGCTTCCGCGGCGGCCTTGTATTCCTCGGGGGCGGAAATGGTTTCCACCCACAGCACATCGGCCCCGCCCGCTTTCAGCCCTTCGGCCTGTTCGTGGAACATCTCGACCGCCAAATCGTGGGTCAGGCTGCCAAGCGGAGCCATGATCTCGCCCGTTGGTCCCATCGACCCGGCGACGATCACCTGCCGCCCGCTGGCATCGGCGACCTCGCGGCCCAGTTCCGCGCCAAGCCGGTTCAAGTCCTGCACGCGCGATTGGGCGTCGTGCAGTGTCAACCGGCTGGCATTGCCGCCGAAGGTGTTGGTCAGGAACAGGTCGGACCCGGCATCGACCGCGCCACGGTAGAGCGCGCGAATCTTGTCGGGCGCATCGGCGTTCCACAATTCGGGCGCGTCGCCCGATTGCAGGCCCATGTTGAACAGGTTGGTGCCGGTCGCGCCATCGGCCAGAAGCCAGTCGCGGGTTGCCAGCATTTTCGTCAGCGCGTCGGTCATGTCGGGTCCACCATGAAGCAAAGGGCCGGATGGCCCCTTTTGTCACGGCGCGCTTAACGCAAGGCGGGGGCGCAGGGCAAATGCAAACTGCGCCCGGACGAGGCTTATTCGCCTGCCAGTTCCGCTTTCGCTTCTGCCAGCAATTCCGCCATCTTGGCACGGATCGCGGTCTCGTCGGCCTTGCCGTCCAGATCGGCAGCGACCTTGCGGAATACGTCCTCGTGCCCAGCTTCCTCGAAATCGGCGCGGATCACGTCCATGGCGAAGGCTTCGGCATCGTCGCCCGATTTGCCCAGCACGCCCGCGGCCCACAGGCCCAGCTTCTTGTTGCGGCGCGCAACGGCCTTGAACTGCATTTCCGCGTCATGCGCGTATTTGTTTTCAAAGGCGCGTTCGCGGTCGTTGAAGGTGGTCATCACTGGCCTCGTCCGTTGAATTGGCGTTCGCCAAACATATGCCCCTTGGCGACCCGTGCTGCAAGGTCAAACCGGGGTCAGTGTCGCAACACCCACGCTTGCGACCCCGCGTCTGCTGGAGTATATGCACCGCAGAAACCACCGCGTTGCGCGGTGCTGCCCTTGTTGGAGAATGCCGATGGCACGCCGCACCAAAGTTTACGAAGGCAAGGCCAAGATTCTTTACGAAGGGCCGGAGCCGGGCACGCTGGTGCAGTATTTCAAGGATGACGCCACCGCCTTCAACGCAGAGAAGCAAGACGTGATCGACGGCAAGGGTGTGCTGAACAACATGCTGTCGGAATTCGTCATGACCGGGCTTGGCCAGATCGGCGTGCCGACGCATTTCATCAAGCGCATCAACATGCGCGAGCAGTTGATCCGGGCGGTCGAAATCATTCCGCTGGAAGTGGTCGTGCGCAACATCGCCGCAGGGTCCATGTCCAAGCGGTTGGGCATAGAGGAGGGCACGCGCCTGCCCCGCCCGATCATCGAATTCTACTACAAGGACGACAAGCTGGGCGACCCGCTTGTCAGCGAAGACCAGATCCTGGCGTTCAACTGGGCCAGCCATCAGGACCTGGACGACATGGTCGCCCTGGCCGTGCGCGTGAATGACTTCCTGTCGGGGGTCATGCTGGCGGTCGGCATCACGCTGGTCGATTTCAAGATAGAGATCGGCCGCCAGTATGAGGGCGAGATGCAGCGCCTTGTCATCGCCGACGAGATCAGCCCCGATTCGTGCCGCTTGTGGGACATCAAGACCGGGCAGAAGCTGGACAAGGACGTGTTCCGCCGCGACCTTGGCAACCTGACCGATGCCTATTCCGAAGTGGCCCGGCGCCTGGGCGTCATGCCGCGCAACGCCACGCCCATGACCAAACCCAAGTTGATGAATTAAAAGGTAGCCAGTTCCATGAAAATGCGTGTCATCGTCACCCTGAAACCCGGCGTGCTGGACCCTCAGGGCGAGGCCGTGCGCCACGCGCTCGGCTCGCTTGGCTTTGACGGCGTCAACAAGGTGCGGCAGGGCAAGATGATCGAGCTGGACCTGGCCGAGAACGATCCCGCCCGCGCAGAGGAGCAGGCCCGCGCGATGTGCGAAAAGCTGCTGGCGAACACGGTCATCGAAAGCTACGCGCTGGAACCGCTGGAAGGGTAGACCATGAAAGCCGCCGTCATCACCTTTCCGGGGTCGAATTGCGACCGCGACCTGGCCGTGGCCTTTGAACAGGCGGGCGCCGAGGTCGTGCGCGTCTGGCACAAGAACACCGCCCTGCCCGACGGGGTGGACGTGGTCGGCCTGCCCGGCGGGTTTTCCTATGGCGACCATCTGCGCTGCGGCGCGATTGCCGCGCACTCGCCCATCGGCACGGCCATTGCCGCCCACGCACGGACCGGCGGCTATGTGCTGGGTGTCTGCAACGGGTTCCAGGTGCTGCTGGAAATGGGCCTGCTGCCGGGCGCCCTGCTGCGCAATGCCGGGCTGAAATTCGTCTGCAAGCCGGTTGCGTTGAACGTGGCGACCACGGACAGCGCCTTTACCGGGGGGTACGGACAAGGCGCACAGATCACTGTTCCCGTGGCACATCATGACGGCAACTTCACAGCCGATGCCGACACCGTCGCCCGCTTGCAAGGCGATGGGCGCGTGGCATTTACTTATGCGCAGAACCCCAATGGGTCGGACGGGGACATCGCCGGTATCCTGTCGGAAAATCGCCGCGTGCTGGGCATGATGCCGCATCCCGAGCGCGCGCTTGACGCCGCGCAAGGCAGCGCCGATGGCCGCGCGCTATTCGCCGGCCTGGTCGGCGCTTTCGTGCCCGGCTGAAAACGCCTCGCTTGAGCGGTCGACCCAATCGCAATATCGTTGCGCGCATGATGAGCGCGCCCGACCTCGACAATCGCCGTGCCAGTATACTTGGCATACCGCTTTGGGGGCGGGCCGCGGTGGTGGCGCTGTTGCTGGTCGCGATGGGCACGACGTGGTTCCTGAATGGCTGGTTGTCGCGCAATTTTACCGACGCGACCCGCAACCGCGCCGAATTGAGGCTGGTTCTGTATTCCGGGAATATCCAGTCGGAATTGCAACGCAACTCGGTCGTGCCGCTGCTGCTGGCGCGTGACCCGGTCATCGCCGAAGCGTTGCGCGACGCGAATTTCGCCACCATCTCGCAACGTCTGATCGACCTGCAAAACGAGATCGGGGCCGCGTCCATCGAATTGCTGGACCAGACCGGGCGCACGGTGGGCGCGACCGACCGCAATATCCTGGGCACGCTGCGCGCCTCCGACGCGGCCTTTGTCGAGGCGCGTCGCGGCCTCGACACCATCTTCCAGACGCGCGAGCTGGATAGCGGCGGGTTCAGCTTCACCTTTTCGCGCGCCGTGCGGTCGGGGCGCGATGTGTTGGGCGTGGTCGTGGTGTCGGCGGACCTGTCGAAATTCGAACGCAGCTGGGCCGGGTTCGCCGATGCAGTCGCGCTTATGGAATCGTCAGGCCGGATCGTGCTGGCAACCGAACCGCGCTGGCGCGGTCGGTCGCTGGAAGAGGCATTGGCGATCCGCGACGCGCCCTCGGCCATCGGGCGCGCCTTTCGCGCCACGACCGACTGGACGCAACCGTCGCCCGATGCCTTCCTGCGCGGCGAGGCGGTGCTGCGATCCGAAGTGCGGGTGCCGTTCCGGGGCTGGAAACTCGTCAGTTTCACGCGCTACGATTCGGTGCGCGAGCGGGTCAACGCGGCGCTGGCGCTGGTCTTGACCGGCTTTGCGCTGTTGTTGGCGCTGACCTTCTACATCCTCAGCCGCCGCGCCTACACGCAATCGGCGCTGTTCCAGCGCGAATCGGAAGAATTGCGCGCGCTCAACGCCCGGCTGCAACGCGAGATCGCGGCACGTGTGCGGATGCAAAAAGACCTCGCCGTGGCCGAGCAGACGCTGGCGCAATCGTCGAAGCTGGCCAGCCTTGGGGAAATGTCGGCCTCGGTCAGCCATGAGCTGAACCAACCGCTTGCGGCGATGAAAACCTACATGGCGGGCGCGCGGTTGTTGTTGCGCCGCAAGCGCACCGAAGAGGCTTTGGCCTCTTTTCAACGGATCGACGATTTGATCGACCGCATGGGCACGATCGCCCGCACGCTCAAATCCTTTGCCCGCAAGGGCGGCGAGGCCTTTGCCCCCATCGACCTGCGCACCTGTCTGGCCGATGCCCTGACCATGACCGAACCCTTGTTGCGCGACAGCCGGGTGTTGCTGGTGCGCACCGTGCCGCCCGATCCTGTCATGATCCTGGGCGACACGGTTCGGATCGAACAGGTGATCCTGAACCTTGTGCGCAACGCGGTCGATGCCACCAAGGGAACCAATGCCCCGCAGATCGACATCATCCTGAGCCAGGGCGAAACCGCCAAATTGACCGTGCGCGACAATGGCGAGGGGATTGCCGATATCGACAGCCTGTTCGAGCCGTTCTACACGACCAAGCCCGCCGGACAGGGGGTCGGGCTGGGCTTGGCGATCTCGTCAGGGATTGTGCAAGATCACGGTGGGCGACTGACAGCCCTGACCCCCGGCGACGGCGGCGCGGTGTTTGAAGCCGAATTCCCGCGATATGTCGCACCCGGGGACAAAACACCTGACGCAAAAGTGCCCTGATTTGACTTGCCATTCCGCTACCGCAGACAGCATCTAGACGAAAAGAAAGAAGGACGGACCCCATGAGTCGCGCCATGCATGTCGCCATTGTTGACGACGAACAAGATATGCGCCAATCCATCAGCCAGTGGCTGGCACTTTCGGGGTTCACCACCGAAACCTATTGCGACGGGCTGGATGCCATCGCGGCCATCGGCAGCGATTTTCCCGGCGTCGTCATCACCGATATCAGGATGCCAGGCCTGGACGGCATGGGCTTGTTGAAGCGCCTGAACATGTTGGACAGCACCATCCCGGTAATCCTGATTACCGGCCATGGCGATGTTCCCATGGCGGTCGAGGCCATGCGCCTCGGCGCGTTCGACTTTCTTGAAAAGCCCTTCGACCCGGAGAAGATGATGGCGCTTGCGGAACGCGCGGCCAAGGCCCGTGCGCAAGCCATGGAAGCACGCGCCTTGCGCACGGAGCTGGCCGACGGCGCCACGATGATGCGCCGCCTCGTGGGCGACTCGGCCGTCATGCAGCGCTTGCGCGAGGATATCCTGGACATAGGACAGGCTGACGGGCATGTGCTGATCGACGGCGAAACCGGCACCGGCAAGACACTTGTCGCCCATGCGCTGCACGCCGTCGGCAGCCGCTCGGGGCGCAAACTTGTGTCGGTGAACTGCGCCGGCATGGATGAAACCGCGCAGATCGCGCGCCTGTTCGGCCCCATGTCGAGCGACAGCACCGAGCGTCCGATAACCGACCAGGCGCGCGGCGGAACGCTGGTTCTGGAAGATATCGAAGCCTTGTCCGAAGCGGCGCAGGCGCGCTTGCTGGCCTTCATGGACGCGCAGGGCACGCCCGCTGAAACGCGGATAATCGCTATCTGCAACGCGCATCAGCAGAACCGGACACTGGAAGATGCCCTGCGTCCGGACCTGTTTTTCCGGCTGGGCGCGCATCAGATCGTTTTGCCGCCCCTGCGCGCGCGCGAGGAGGACATTCTCGCACTGTTTACCGAATACCTGGCGCAATTCGCAGAGGATTATGGCTGTGCCGTGCCCAACGTGTCCATGCCGGAGGCCGCGCAGCTCTTGCAGGCGCCGTGGCCGGGCAACGTGCGCCAGCTTGTCACCATCGCGGAACGGTGCGTGCTGCAAAGCCGCCGCGAGGATGGCGCGCTGATGTCGTTGATCATGGCCGATAACGAAGCGGCCGGCGAGGCGATGACTACCGAGGGCAAGCCTTTGAAAGAACATGTCGAAGCCTTCGAACGTATCCTGATCGACAACACGATGCGCAGGCACAAGGGGTCCATCACCGCGGTCATGGAAGAGCTGCGCCTTGAACGAGAAAATGGCAAAATATGGTCTTGTGCGCTCGGATTACGTCTGAACCGGGGATGAAAAAACGGCTCCGTTGGAATTGGCATTGTCTTTTGCGGCGATAAGCCGCTATGCTGCGCATGTTATGGTGTGCATACCGACTGCAAACCCCGACAGATTTCGCTGCACTGGCGACAGGACCGGCATGGTCGCCGCCGCGCCTTTGCAGATGGATAGGCCGCAAGGCTTGAACAGCCCATCTCATTTTCATGAGTGATCGGGCACAACATGAACAGCCACGGTGTCGTGGCACCTTTGGAACTGCAATGAACGGACCGACGCGCATCGCAAACCTATCCCGCGGCAGATACCATGCCACGATGTTGATAGACCGGCGCTCGCCAACGGTTCGGATCGGCACTCAGACAAGTCATCCACGCGCGTCCAATGAACCGCCAGGCCAAGCGCCTGTACGGCGCGTTATACGCTCGCCCGGATGCAACGGAACACAATGTCACAGAAAATGCTCATCGACGCCACCCACGCGGAGGAAACACGCGTTGTGGTGGTGGACGGAAACAAGGTCGAGGAATTCGATTTCGAGACCGCAAGCCGCCGCCAGCTTGCCGGGAATATCTATCTCGCCAAGGTAACGCGGGTCGAACCGTCGCTTCAGGCTGCCTTTGTCGATTATGGCGGCAACCGGCACGGTTTTCTCGCCTTCAACGAGATTCACCCGGACTATTACCAGATTCCGGCCGCGGATCGCGCAGCACTCCTGGAAGAAGAGCGCGCGCTCGCGCACGAGGCCGACGAGGAGGACGCGCCCAGGGCCGAAAAGCCTGCGCGCAAGCCGCGCCGGTCCAGCAGCCGCCGCAAGCCCGCCAAGGCGGAAACGGTCGACGCCGAGGACCAGCTGCAGACCGGTGCGATTGCCGGGATGGACATTGTCGAACCGCAGGGCGATGGCGATGAGCAGCTCGTCCCGCCGTCAGGGGACGCAGCGACACCTGAGACGAAGGATGCGGATGCAACACCGGAGGCACCGGCTGGGCCCGGTTCTGAAGGGGATGCCACGGCAACCGGTGACGTGCCCGGCGACGGTGTTGAAAACGCGACCACAGACCTGCCCGAGCCCCCCCCGGAAGAAGATGCCTATGTTGCCGCCGAACACGCCAGTGATCTTGATGACAGGATCGAGTCCGTCTCTGATGGTGACCCGATCGAAGAAGCGCGCCCGCGTCGCAAACCGCGCATGCGCCGCTACAAGATCCAGGAAGTCATCAAGGTGCGCCAGATCATGCTGGTGCAGGTCGTCAAGGAAGAGCGCGGCAACAAGGGCGCTGCGCTGACCACCTACCTGTCGCTGGCGGGCCGCTATTGCGTGCTGATGCCCAACACCGCGCGCGGTGGCGGGATCAGCCGCAAGATCACCAATGCCGCCGACCGCCAGAAGCTGAAAGCGATCGCGAATGAAATCACCGTGCCCGAAGGCGCGGGGCTTATCATCCGCACCGCGGGGGCCAACCGCACCAAGGCAGAGATCAAGCGTGACTACGAATACCTGCTGCGCCTGTGGGAACAGATCCGCGACCTGACGCTGAAATCCATCGCGCCAACCCCGATCTACGAGGAAGGCAACCTGATAAAACGGTCCATTCGCGACCTGTATAACAAGAATATCGACGAGATCATGGTCGAGGGCGACGCAGGCTACCGCGTGGCCAAGGATTTCATGAAAATGATCATGCCGTCCCACGCCAAGAACGTGAAACTCTATGACGAAGGTCTGCCGCTCTTTTCGCGCTACCAGGTTGAAACCACGCTGACAGGCATGTTCAATCCCACGGTGCAACTGCCGTCTGGCGGGTATATCGTGATCGGGATCACCGAGGCGCTGGTGGCGATTGACATCAACTCTGGCCGGGCGACACGGGAAGGCTCCATAGAGGACACGGCGGTCAAGACCAACCTGGAAGCCGCGGCAGAGATCGCGCGCCAATTGCGGTTGCGCGACCTGGCGGGTCTGATCGTGATCGACTTCATCGACATGGAAGAGCGCAAGAACAACGCCGCCGTCGAGAAGATGCTGAAAGACAAGCTGAAAACCGACCGTGCGCGGATCCAGGTGGGGCGGATCTCGGGCTTCGGCCTGCTGGAAATGAGTCGTCAGCGCCTGCGCCCCGGCATGCTCGAAGCGACGACACAGCCATGCCCGCACTGTCACGGCACCGGGCTGATCCGGTCGGATGACAGCATGGCGCTGTCCGTGCTGCGCCAGATCGAGGAAGAGGGAACACGGGGCAAATCCCGCGAGGTTCTCGTGCGCGCACCCGCGGCCGTCATCAATTTCCTGTTCAACTTCAAACGTGAACACCTGGCCCAGATCGAGGCGCGCTTCGGCATGGCCGTGCGGCTGGAAGCCGATCCGGCGCTGGTCAGCCCCGACTTCGTGGTCGAGAAATTCAAGACGGCGACCCGCGTGCCCACACCCCAAGCGGCAGTCGTGTCCATGGACAGCAAGCTGATGCCCGAGCTGAAGGAAGAGCCGGACGAGCCTAAAAGCGCCGTAGAAGAGAGCGAAGTCAAAACCGAGACCGATGAACAGCCCCGCAAGAAGCGTCGGCGCCGTCGGCGGCGGCGCTCCGGCAAGGAAAGCGAAACCGGGTCCGAGGAGGCAACACCGGATTCCGATACGGAATCCGGACCGGAATCCGTATCGGATTCCGGCGCCGCGACAGGTGACGCAGGGGAAACTTCCGAAACTGTCGAATCACCTCAGCCTCACGCGGCACAAGAAGAAAAACCCAAGCGCAAGCGTGCCTCGCGGGCCAGGAAACCGGTAGCGGAGCCGGTTGCCGAAGGTGAAGGGACCGAATCCGAACCGGTCGTCAACACAGAGGCCGCGGCGGAAAAGAAACCCACACGCCGCAGCCGCAGCCGTCGCAAACCGGCCGCAGAGACGCCGGTCGCCGCACACGATCCTGCCGCAGAGAGCGCCACATCCGAGGCGAAATCCGCAGACCCTGCCTCTGGGGCCGAGGCGCAGGAAGCGGCGCAAGACGGGGCGGATCCAGGGCCGATGGCGCAAGAGCCCGCGGCAGAGGTCGCACCCGTGACCCCTGCCCCGGCCAGTGCCAAGGAAGCGTCTGCACCCACGCTCGCAGAAGCTACGCCGGAACCTGAAGCTGACCCGGCAGCCGCTGCAACTGACGAACCCACCGAAGAAGCCTCCGCACCGGTCGCGGAAAAGCCACGTCGGCGCGGGTGGTGGTCTCGTTAACCAACGGCTTTGCGCCGTTGCGATCCCTGGCCACGGGAAAGTGACGGCGCAGGCGCGTGATCTTTATCGGCGGTTGCACTAGGGTGCGCGGATCTGATTCAAAGGCGTTCCATGTTTGGCATAGACCTCTTCGATGCAGCTCTCGCCCCGGCGCTGATGATCGCCTTCGCGGGCGGCATCCTGTCCTTTCTGTCGCCTTGCGTCTTGCCCATCGTGCCGCCTTACCTGGCTTATATGGGCGGCGTGTCGATGCAGGAAATGACCTCGGGCACGCAGCGGCGGCGCACCATCGTCCCCGCGCTGTTTTTCGTCATGGGTCTGTCGACGGTCTTCCTGATCCTGGGCTTCACCGCGTCCACCATGGGCAACCTGTTCCTGCGCAATGCCGAATTGTTCGGGCAGATCGCGGGCGCGGTGGTCATCGTGTTCGGGCTGCATTTCCTGGGCGTGTTCCGCATCCCGTTCCTGATGCGCGAGGCGCGGATCGACGCGGGCGACAAGGGCGGCTCCGCCTTCGGGGCCTATGTGCTGGGGCTGGCTTTCGCCTTTGGCTGGACACCCTGCATTGGCCCGGTTCTGGGGGCGATCCTGTCCATGGCGGCCACGCAGGCCGATTCGGCGCGCGGCACCGTGATGCTTGGTGTCTATGCGCTTGGTTTGGGCCTGCCGTTCCTTCTGGCGGCGGTTTTCGTGCAACGGTCCATAACCCTGATGAACCGGCTGAAACGCCATATGGGGCTGATCGAGAAAGTCATGGGCGGTTTGCTGTTGCTTGTCGGGCTGGCCATGGTGACGGGCGCATTCACCCGGTTCAGCTGGTGGCTGTTGGAGACGTTTCCAGCCTTGTCGCAGATC
>JAAAPG010000170.1 GCA_009908405.1 Alphaproteobacteria bacterium
GGCGCTGTTCATCATGCCCAAGGGGGATGCGCCCGCGCCGGTTGCGACCGATACCGGGCAAATCGCACCCCAGCCGCTGGCAGAATATGACCGCGCAACCATCTGGCGTGCGCGGTTCGCTTTGCCCGTCGACCGGCCCTCCAGCTACCGCTGGGACGGCACCGACTACGCTGTGGCGGGCGACCTGACGGGCGATCTGCGCTTGGCCTATGTCTCTTGCAATGGCGAAGAAATCGGCGACATGGACCGCGAGGGGTCAGAGCGGAACGCCATGTGGGACCGTTTGCGGGCCGAACACCAGCGCGCGCCATTTGCGCTGATGCTGCACGGGGGCGACCAGGTCTATGCCGACGAGGCGACCCACGGGCACGAATTGTCCGATGATTGGCCCGACTCGCTGCCGCGCGACCCTTCGCAAGCCGCCCTTGCCGATCTGCGCCACCATTTGCGCGAACGCTTCTTTGCGCGCTACGCTGCGCTTTACGCGGCGCCGGAAATGGCATGGCTGTGCGCGCGCATTCCCTCGCTCATGCAATGGGATGACCACGATATCTGCGATGGCTGGGGGTCGTTGCCCCGCTCGCGGACCTATTCGCCCGTGGGGCAAACGCTCTTTTCCATCGCGCGAGAGGCGTTCCTGACTTTCCAGAACGCCACAACTGATGGCGATTTGCCCGCGCGGTTCCATGACACGGACGGCATTCATCTGGGCTGGGCCATCCATAGCCCTGATCTGCGCATCCTTGCACCCGACCTGCGGTCGGAGCGCACGCGGCGGCAGGTCATGGGGTCGGGCGGCTGGGCCATGATGGAAGCGGAGGCGCGGCGCGACGTGCCCGGTCACACCATGCTGATGTCCAGCGTGCCCCTGCTGGGGCCGCGCCTGTCCATCCTTGAAACGCTGATGGTGCTGGCGCCGAAAATGCAGAAATACGAAGACGACCTGCGCGACCAATGGCAAAGCCGCGCGCATCGGGATGAATGGCGGCGCATGTTGCGCCTGGTGCGTGATCTGGCGCGGCGTGATGGGCATGATATTACCGCGCTTTCGGGCGAGATACACCTCGCGACCCGTGCCACGATGGACTTGGGCGGCGGGCTGCATCTGAACCAGCTCGTCGCGTCCGGGATCACGCATCGCGCCCCACCCCAGGCTTGGGCCCGATTCCTGGGCGCGCTTTCGACCCTTGGTGAAGACCCGTTGCCCGAACACCCGATCCGCATCGCCCGTATTCCGGGCCAGAGGACGCGCTATGTCGCGGAACGCAATTATCTTGTGTTGGAGCGGAAGTCGGGTGCGTGGCAGGCGCGGTGGGATATTGAACCCGCTGGCATGTCCCCCGCATTGGCGCTTTGATCGGCAACTCTCTGCCTTGTGTCAGCGGCGTGAGTGGATCGCGCTTTGCGGCGTTTGCGAAACAGGCTATGCACCCCGCATGAGTATATCACGTCGTTCCCTGTTTTTGTCCCTGCCAGCTTTTGCCCTGGTTCGACCCGCCTTTGCCGATCGAATTCCGCTAAGTGAAATTTCTAGATATTTTAACGGCTTCACCACGGCCGAGGGCGAGTTCACACAGATCAACCCGGATGGCAGCCTAGCCACGGGCCGGATTTACATTCGCCGCCCCGGCCGCGTGCGGTTCGAATATGATCCGCCAGAGGAATCTTTGGTCATGGCCGGGGGCGGTCAGGTTGCCATTTTCGACGGGCGGTCGAATCAGGGGCCGAACCAGTACCCGCTCAGCAAGACACCGCTGAACCTGATCCTGGAACGCAATGTCGATTTCAGCAATCGCCGCATGGTCGTGGGCCACACCGATGACGGGACGACCACCACCGTTGTCGCGCAAGACCCGGAAAACCCGCAATACGGGTCGATCCGGCTGGTCTTTTCCACCGGTCCGACAGAGCTGCGCCAATGGGTGATCCGCGACGATACCGGGGCGGAGACCACCGTGATTCTGGGCGATATGCGCTTCGGGAACGACCTGTCCGCGGGGTTGTTCAACATCACGGCAGAGGTGGACCGCCGCAATCGTTAGCCCGACGCGTGCAACTGCCGCCTGCGTTTTGCGGCTGAAGTTGAAGGCCTACTGATGACGCCGCACGCACCGCCACTCGCGTGGCGACGATCAAGACCCGAAAGGCGCGCGCATGCGGTTATCCCAGGGGAGCCTGCGGATTATCGACCATGTAGCGTTGCGAAATATGCGTTGCGGCAGCGCCAAGGGCGCGCGCAACGCTTCCGAAGCTGCCCGGCGCGAGTCGCGGTCGCATGATGCCTTGCAAATCCATCCGGTCCAGCTGCGCATCCACCTCTGTGCACAGCCGGTCACGCAGGTTGGCCGGGAAAGGTCCATCAATGATAACCTCTGCGAAATCGATCACCGCGGCGCTGGAAATGATCGCATGCGCGAGCCCGATACTGACCCGCTTGATCCAATCGGACAGAACCGGTTCCAATGAGGACCAGTTCTCTGCGGGCAGATCCGCCAAGTTGGTGCGACGCCCCGCAGCCCGTAGCATCCGTTCCAGAACGATCAGCGATGCATGGTCAATAAGCCGTGATCCGCCGGGCTGATCGGGCACCCGCACGGGACCGAACCCACCGGCATTGCCGTGGCAGCCCCGGAACACCCGACCATTCAGCACGATGCCGCCGCCCACGAACGTGCCGATAAAGAAATAGATGCTGTCCGGCTTCTGCGTTTGATCGCCAAAGGCCCATTCAGCCCAACACGCCGCGGTTGCGTCGTTTTCGACACTGATCGGGCCGGGCAACAGATCGGCAAGGTCTTGGGGCGCGTTGAAATCGCGCCACGCGTCCATTTCGCTGCGCACCGCATCGAAACCGTCCAGCCATTCCCAAAGCCCGGTCGGCATGGCGACCCCGCTGCCAGAGATAGCGTCCACGCTCGCCGCGCAACTTGTCGCGGAATTGCAGCGCAGGGGTGGCCATGACGCGGCGGCTCTGGTGCCGATGGACGGCTATCACCTGGACAATGCCGAGCTGGATGCATTGGGTCAGCGTCATGAAAAGGGCGCGCCGCACACCTTTGACGCGGCGGGCTTTGCAGGGCTGGTGCGCGCGGTCCGAACGCAGATGGATGCGCTTCGCTACCCGCTTTTCGACCGCGTTCAGGACAAGACGCTGCCGGATGCAGGCCAGTTGTCCCCGGACGTTCCCATCGTGGTCTTCGAAGGGAACTACCTGCTGCTGCAACGCCCGCACTGGTCCGATCTGCGCGACCTGTTCGATCTGACGGTGATGCTGTCGGTCCCGATGGAGGTGCTGCGCGACCGGCTTGTCGCGCGGTGGCTGGCCCACGGATTGCCAAACGACCAGGCGGTCATACGCGCCGAGAGCAACGATATTCCCAACGCGCAGTTGGTCATCGCCAACAGCGCGCCGGCGGACATGACGATCGGGTCGGTCTCGCTTGCAGAAACACAGGAAAGGTAGGCGGGCATGGCCGGCGTCAGCATTCAGAATGTCGAGAAAGCCTTTGACGATGCGCGCGTCATCCACGGCATTGATGTCGAGATTGCCAAGGGCGCTTTCGTCGTGCTGGTCGGTCCGTCGGGGTGCGGCAAATCCACCCTGCTGCGGCTGATCGCGGGGCTGGAGGATGTGACGGGCGGGTCCATTCGCATCGGTGGGCAAGAGGTCAATGACATGGCCCCGAAGGACCGCGACATCGCGATGGTGTTCCAGAATTACGGCCTGTATCCGCATATGACGGTCGCGCAGAACATGGGGTTCGCGCTGAAACTGTCGGGCGTGGACAAAACCGAAATTGCCAAGCGTGTCGAAAACGCCGCCGGTATCCTGAACCTCGACGCGCTTCTGGACCGCTATCCGCGCCAGCTTTCGGGCGGTCAGCGCCAGCGTGTCGCCATGGGCCGGGCCATCGTGCGCGACCCGCAGGTGTTCCTGTTCGATGAACCGCTGTCCAATCTGGACGCCAAGCTGCGCGTGCAGATGCGCGCCGAGATCAAGCAATTGTATCAGCGCCTGAAGGTCACGACCGTCTATGTCACCCATGGCCGATGTGATCGTGGTCATGCATGACGGTGTGGTCAAGCAGGCAGGCTCGCCGCTGGAATTGTATGACCGTCCCGCAAACCTGTTCGTAGTGGGCTTCATCGGGTCGCCCGCGATGAATTTTCTGGATGCCAAGGTCACAGGCGGCGCGCTGGTCTTTGCCGATGGCCAAAGCCTGCCTGTGCCAGAGGACGCATCCCTGTCCGAAGGGCAGGCCGTGCGCGTGGGCATTCGCCCCGAAGACCTGATCGTGGCCGATGCGGGCCTGTCGCTGCGCGTGCGCGTGGTCGAACCGACAGGCGCCGAAATTCATATCGGGGCACAGATGCAGGATGCGCCGGTCACGGTGGTCTTGCGCGAACGCCACGCGCTGCACCCCGACCAGTCCCTTGTTGTCGCGCCCTTGCCGGAGCGCATGCACCTGTTCGACCCAAAAACAGAGGCGCGGCTGAACTGAACCGGGCCCACACACCATTCAGACATCATGGAGGAGGAAACACCGATGACTGATCTGACCAGACGATCCACCCTTGCCACGGGGCTTGCCCTTGGCCTGACCATGGCGGGCAGCGCCATGGCGCAGGACACGACCATCCGCTGGGCGCTGCACCCCGGCGCCGAAGCCGATGCCGTCATCAACTATTTCGCCCCGAAATACGAGGAAGAGACCGGCATCAAGGTGGTCGGGGAAATCCTGCCGCCCAACCAGTTGCGCGACCAGATGTCGATCGAGGCGATCGGCGACACCGGGCGTTTCGATCTGGGCTATCACAGCCCCGGCTGGTTCGGCACCTTTGTCGATCATGTCGTGGACCTGACGCCCTATATCGAAGAGCACGGCTTCGACATCGACGCCTACCCGCCGCTGATCGTGGACAGCCATATGCGGTCTGCCGCGCGTCCGGGAGAGATCATCGCGCTGCCGACCACGCCCGCGGCCCCCATGCTGATCGTGCGCGAGGACTGGTTCTCGCACCCAGACGAGCAGGCCGCCTTCGAGGCGGAATTCGGCCGCGAGTTGACCGTGCCCGCCACCTGGGCGGAGCTGCGCGAGGTGGCTGGTTTCTTCACGCGCGACGCGGGCGAAATGCTGGCGGGCGAAACGCTGGAACAGCCGGTCTATGGCTGGACCGATGCTCTGGGGTCGGGCGCGGGGATTACCCGCAGCTTCATCGTGGTGCTGTATTCGACCGGCGTATCAGGCTGGGACGAGAATTTCGAGCCGGACATCACCAACCCGATCGTGGTCGAAGCGGCGGAGTATTTCGTCGACCTGGCGCAGAACACCGCTCCGCGCGAAGCCCAGAACTGGGGTTTCCTGGAAGGGCTGGAAATGTTCCGCGACGGGCGTCTGGCGACCGCAACCATGTGGCCGCAGGGTGTGGGCACGGTCGAGGCCGAAGGCGGTGACGCCGCGGGCAATACCGGCTACAGCCCGCTGCCCGCCTGGGAAAACAATATTGCAGGCTACACCCAAGGCACGCCGTTCCTTGGCGGTGGCGGTGTGTTTGTCTTTGACACGCCCAATTCCGAGGAAGCCTTCAAGTTCCTGAAATGGATGTTGCAGGATAACGAGGAAGAATGGGGCAAGCAGTCCGAGCAATTCTCGCGCGCGGGCCATTTCGCCAGCGACGAATTGCGCAACCTGCGCCCCTACTACCCGTCCTTCCTGCCCGCCTATGAGCAGGTTCTGCAATCGGTGTTCATCCGCCAAGGCATCCCGGAATACGGCTCTGTCATGTGGAACGGCACGACCGATTTCATCACCGACGTGTTCTCGGGCGACCTGACGCCAGAGCAGGCGCAAGACCGCTGGGCGCGCAGCATGACCGACGCGTTCCGCCGCGCGGGTTATATCGAGTGATCTGACACCGTAAAAACGGACCGGGCGGGCGATCCCGCCCGGTCACGCCTTCAGCACAAGGACCAGACCCGATGGCACAACGACGCGACAGGTTCACACGTGGCTGGTGGTTCATCCTGCCCGGCCTGACGCTGATGGTGGCCGTGGTCGGCACGCCGCTGGCGTTGGGGTTCAGCTATAGCCTGCAAGACGTGTTTCTGTATGCGTTCGACCGCAAGACATTCGTCGGGCTGGAAAACTATCGCCGGGTGTTCGACGATCCGCTGTACATGAACGCGTTGCGCATCACCGGCATCTTCACGCTGGGCTGCCTTGTCCTGTCGGTCGGCTTCGGCATTCTGATCGCGTTTCTGCTGAATGCGCGACAGGTCAAATTCCGCCCTTTCTGGGTGGCGATGTTCCTGATTCCCTTCGTGATGACCCCGATCGTGGGCGGCATCGCATGGAAGTTCTTCATCTGGCAGCAGGAAACCGGGGTCATCAACACGATCCTCGCGTTTTTCGGCGGCCCGAAACCCTATTGGCTGCTGGACCGCGAAACCGCGCTTCTGGCCGCGACAATCTCGAATTCCTGGCACCTGATTCCGCTGGCCGTGCTGGTGTTCTATGCCGCGCTGACCACCATCCCCGATGAACTGCACGAGGCAGGCCGGGTCGATGGCGCAGGCCCGTTCCAGGCGCTGTGGTATATCATCCTGCCCATTTTGCGGCCGCATATCCTGTTCGTGTCGATCATCATCATCACATCCGCGTTCCGCGAATTCGACATGATCTGGGCGCTGACGGGCGGCGGGCCGGGGCGGTCCACCACGGTGCTGTCGATCTTTGCCTATAACCGCGGGATCGCCAACCAGGACATGGGCATGGCCAATACCATCGCCTTTACCATGTTCGTCATCATGGCCGTCACCGCATGGATTTACATCACGCTTTACCGCAAGACCGGAAAGGCAGAAGCATGAAACACGCCAAGCTGAAAAAACGCGCCACTGCCTGGGTCGTGCACCTTTTGCTGGGGCTGTGGTTGGTGTTTTCGCTATTGCCGCCGGTCATGCTGCTGGCCGCCAGCCTGAACAGCACCGCCCTGTTTCGCAGCCCGCTGGACCTGCTGTTGCTGCGCGATTTCACGCTGGACAACTTCACCCAGGCCTTCACGCGCGGGGATTTCTGGTTTTTCTTCACCAATTCGCTAATCATCTCTGGCGCGGCGGTGGCGATCACGCTGGTCGTTTGCGTGCCGCTTGCCTACGGGCTGACCAAGATTTCGGGACGGGCGCGGGCGGCGGTGTCCTATGGCGTTTTGGCCATGCGGTTCATCCCCTATGTCGTGCTGGCCTTGCCGATGTTCCTGATTTTCGTGAACCTTGGTCTGTCGGGGTCGCGCACCGGGCTTTTGCTGGCACATCTGTCGATCCACATTCCCTTTGCAACATGGATGCTGGTCGGGTTCTTCGACACCGTTCCGGGAGAGTTGGAAGAAGCGGGCATCGTCGATGGCTGCACGCCCTGGAACCTGTTCTGGGATGTCACCCTGCCGGTGGTGCGCTCTGGCATCATTGCGCTGGCAATCCTTGTCTTCATCATCTCGTGGAACGAATACCTGTTCGCGCTGTTCCTTGCCGGCAGCGACGCGCAACCGCTGACCGTGGGCATCACCCGTTTTCTGGGTGGGGCCGAAGCAGGGGCGGAATATGGTGTGATTGCCGCCTACGCGGTTCTGGTGATCGCGCCGGTCATCCTGTTTGCCCTGACCGCGAACCGTTTCATCGTCAGCGGTATGACGGCGGGTGCCGTGAAGGGGTAAGGCGCAGGGCCGTGTCCTTGTGGCAGATCGCGATCGGTGGCGACACCTTGGGCGTGCTCAGCCACAAGCGATGCCACGCCCGCAGATGGGTATATTCCGTCAATATTCCACGCACGAAAAACCCCGCCGGGCGATCTGCCAAGCGGGGTTTTCAGAATGACTGGCCTGATATGGCTTATGCCATGGCCGCCTTGGCTTTTTCCACGATCTGCCCGAAAGCGTCGGGTTCGTGCACGGCCAGATCGGCCAGAACCTTGCGGTCCACTTCGATCCCGGCCAGCGTCAGCGCGTTGATGAAGCGCGAATAGCTCAGGTTCGGGTCGATGGCGCGCACCGCGGCGTTGATACGCTGAATCCACAATGCGCGGAAATTGCGCTTGCGGTTCTTGCGGTCGCGCGTGGCGTATTGGTTCGCCTTGTCGACCGCCTGCGTGGCGGTACGGAAGTTGCGCGACCGCGCGCTGTAATAGCCCGCGGCGGACTTGATGACCTTGCGGTGGCGTGCGTGGGTGACTTTGCCGGATTTAACGCGAGACATGTTCCGCTCTCCTTACCGGTTGTAGGGCATGTAGGTTTTGACGATACGCGCGTCCTGTTCGGACAGCAGCGTGGTGCCGCGCGCGTCGCGGATGAATTTCTTCGTCCGCTTGATCATGCCGTGCCGCTTGCCCGCTTGGCCAGCTTTCACCTTGCCGGTCGCGGTCATGGAGAAGCGCTTTTTCGCGCCTGATTTGGTCTTCATCTTGGGCATTTCCGACTCCTTTTTCGGTCAGGGGGGCGACTCGGCATGCCACAACGGCCGGACGCCCCTTCGAATTCAGCGTGCCGTTTAACCCAGAACCAACCCGTGCGCAAGGCTCAGAAGGCGCGCCAGATCCGTGCTGCGAACTCCAGTGTCAGAAGCGGTATATCTTCCAGGCCATAGGCGCCATCCGGGTTCAAAAGCGACGCGACGAGCACAAGCGCACCCCCTGCAACACCCAAGATCAGCGCCAGATACGGGCGGCGCCCATCGGCCCAGGCGCTCATACCGCTGACGAAGGCCAGCGGCACGAGATAAACGCCAAGCAGGAACATGATCCCGGTATCCATTCCGCCCCTTTCGCAAAGCGGCAGGTTACTCGGGTTCACCCGACACGATCAAGTGTTCCGCGCAGGGCGCCACGCGCAGGATGTTCGTGGTGCCCGGCTGGTTGAACGGAATGCCCGCCGTCACAAGGATCTGGTCCTTTTCCGTGCCGAACCCGTATTTGCGGGTCACGCGCACCGCGTTGATGACGGCTTTCTTGAAGCGCTCGACCTCTGCCACTTCTTCGCAATGCACGCCCCAGACAAGTTGCAGGCGCCGCGCGGTTTTCGTGATCGGCGTCAGTGCCAGGATCGGCACATGCGGGCGCTCGCGCGCGACCAGCAATGCGGTGGTGCCCGATTCGGTAAAACAGCAGATCGCGGCGATGTCGGTTTTCTCGGCCAATTCGCGCGCGGCAGAGACGATCCCGTCGGCGATCGAGTTGTGTTTGACCTTGCGCGAGGCGTCGATGATCTCGACATAGGTCGGGTCGGATTCAACCTCGCGGGCGACATTGTCCATCGTGCTGACGGCGTCTATCGGGTAATCCCCCGCCGCCGATTCTGCCGACAGCATGATCGCATCCGCGCCCTCATAGATTGCCGTGGCCACGTCCGACACTTCGGCGCGCGTGGGCATGGGGCTGTCGATCATGGATTCCAGCATCTGCGTGGCCACGATGACGGGCTTGGCCGCCGCCCGTGCGCGCCGGACCAACCGCTTCTGGATGGGCGGCACGTTCTGCACCGGCAGTTCCACACCCAGATCGCCGCGTGCGACCATGATCCCGTCCGACACGGCCAGGATGTCTTCGAAAGCGTCAATGGCGGCGGGTTTCTCGATCTTGGACAGGATCGCGGCGCGGCCTTGCGCCAGGTTGCGCGCCTCGGAGACATCGGCGGCGCGCTGCACGAAGGACAGCGCCAACCAGTCCACGCCCAGGCGGCAGACGAATTCCAGATCCTTGCGGTCCTTGTCCGACAAGGCCGCGACAGGCAGCACCACGTCGGGCACGTTCACGCCCTTGCGGTTGGAAATCGTGCCGCCCACCACCACGGTGCAATCGGCGAAATCCTTGCCGCAATCATTCACCTTCAGGCGGATTTTCCCGTCATTCACCAGCAGGTTCGCGCCCGGTTCCAGGGCTTCGAAAATCTCGGGGTGGGGCAGGGTCACGCGGGTTGCGTCGCCGGGGGTGGCTGACAGGTCCAGCCGGAAGGCGGCGCCTTCTGCCAGGTCTTCGGACCCGTTGGCGAACTCGCCCACGCGCAATTTCGGCCCTTGCAGGTCGGCCAGGATGGCGACGGGGCGGCCAAGGTCGGCTTCGATCTTGCGGATGATCGCATGGCGCGCGGCGATATCGTCATGGGTGCCATGGCTCATGTTCAGGCGGAACACATCGGCGCCGGCTTCGAACAGGGCGCGAATGGTGTCATAATCGGAAGAGGCCGGGCCAAGCGTGGCCACGATCTTTATCATGCGGTGACGGCGCAAAGGCGTCATGAGTTGTCCTCTCTGGTGTTGTGCGTCCTGACACGAGTTTGGATGTTATGACAGGCCCAAGTGTCAGGATGAATTCGTTAGCGCAAACATCTACCGATTATGACCGGAAAATCAAGCCTGCCGCGCTTGACCCGTGCCACCCGAACGCGCACCTATTCAAGTATAACGGAGGAAAGCCCATGGATACCACCACCCGCACAGAGCTGGAGGCCGCCGCCTTTCGCACGCTTCTGGCGCATCTGGACAAACGCAGCGATGTCCAGAACATCGACATGATGAACCTGACCGGGTTCTGCCGCAACTGCCTGTCGCGCTGGTACATGGACGCCGCGCAAGAGCGCGGGATCGAGATGGACAAAGAGGCCGCGCGCGAAGTCATCTACGGAATGCCCTATGCCGACTGGAAGGCCAAGCACCAGACCGATGCGGATGACGCTCAGACAGCCGCGTTCGCAAAAGCGTTCGCCGAAAATGTCGGCCAGAAGGACTGACATGTGAAACCGTCGGATCAGCTTGCGGCCTTCGTGCAGGACGGGTTGCGCGCCGGGCACGGCCCGGACACCTTGCGCGCCGCGCTGTTGGCCGAAGGTTGGTCGCAAGCAGAGGTCCGCGCCGCGCTTGCCGGTTGGTCGGATCGCGGGCTTGGCGTGCCTGTCCCGCGCCCGCAGGCCAAGGGCAGCGGGCAAGATGCGGTGCTGTATGCGCTGATGTTCGTGGCGCTTTTGATCGTGACCTTCAACCTTGGTGACCTGGGGTTTGCCTTGATCGAAAGCTGGTTGCCTGATCCATTATATGATCCTTATCCTTTCGGGGCGTCCAGTTCCATGCGGCGGTCGATTGCCTTGTTGATCGTGGCTTTACCGGTCTTTTTATGGCTGGATCGTCGCGCGGCCCGTGCCGTTGCCAATGACCCCGGCGAGCGGCGCTCGCCCATGCGTCATCGGTTCGGGGCGTTCACCTTGTTCCTCTCCTCTTTGGCGCTGTTGGGTGCGGCGGTGGCCGTGGTCCATGCCGGGCTGACCGGGGTGATAACCGCCCAGTTCATCGCGAAGGTGGGCCTGGTCGTCGTGATCGCAGCGCTTGTCATTGCATGGTTCCGCGATTTCCTGGTGGAGGCGTGATGCCACGCCTTTTGTCCCGCCTTTTGGTGCCCTTCACCGTTCTGATGGTCGGGCTTGGCCTGTGGCAGGTGGGCGGCCCGGAACAGGCCCGGATCGAACAACGCGATAGTCAGCGCATGCGTGATTTGCAGGATTTGGCCGCGTATCTGACTTGCGAAAACGGGCGCAAGGACGGGGCCGATTACCCTTGCGGCCAGCGCCCGCGCGACACGGACCGCTTTACGCAAGCGCCGTTCACGGTCACTCGGACGCAGGTTTGCGCCCAGTTCGAAGACCCGGACCACATCGCGCGCCGGTATTCAGAGCGGTTGCAAAACGGGTGTCTTCAACTGAACTGATCGCCGCAGGGTCGTCGGGTGCAGGGTCGCCACGCACCCGACTCGCGCCGCCTAGATCGCGGCCTTGCGGCTTTCCTCGATGTAAATCTCGCGCAGGCGCGTGGCCAAGGGGCCGGGCGAACCGGTCCCCAGTTCCGCCCCGTCGATCGACACCACCGGCATCACGAAAGTGCTGGCAGAGGTCACGAACGCCTCATCCGCGCGTTTCGCCTCATCCACGGTGAAATTGCGCTCCTCGACTTGCATCTGTGCCTCGCGCGCGAAACGCAGCACGGCGGCGCGGGTGATGCCGTGCAGGATGTCATTCGACAGCGCGCGGGTCACGATCTTGCCGTCCTTGATGATATAGGCGTTGTTCGAGGTGCCCTCGGTGATCGCACCGTCCTGCACCATCCACGCGTCATCCGCGCCTTGCTTGAGGGCCATCATCTTGCCCATGGACGGATACAGCAGTTGCACCGTCTTGATGTCGCGCCGTCCCCAGCGCAAATCGTCGATGGTCACGACTTTCATGCCCTTCTTGGCCTTCGGGCTGTCCACCAGCGCCGGGTTCGACTGGGTGAACAGCACGACCGTGGGCGTGGTGCTCTCCGGGTCGGGGAAGATGAAATCCCGGTCGCCGGGTGCGCCGCGCGTCACTTGCAGGTAGATCATGCCTTGGTCGACGCCGTTCCGCGCGACCAATTCGCGATGCACGTCCAGCCACGCGTCGCGGTCCATGGGGTTGGCGATGTCCAATTCATTCAGCGACCGCTCCAACCGGGTGAAATGCCCGTCAAAGTCTATCAGCTTGCCGTCGATAACGGTCGTCACCTCGTAGACGCCGTCGGCCATCAGGAAGCCCCGGTCGAAGATCGACACCTTGGCCTCGGCTTCGGGCAGGTACTCGCCATTCACGTAAACAATCCGGCTCATTTGGATTACCATCCCTCGGGCAATTTGCGCACGGCCCCCATGGCCGCCGATGTGGTCAGGGCCGCATAGGCCCGCAACGCGGTCGACACCTTGCGCGGGCGCGGCTGGGCCGGTTTCCAGCCCTTTTCATCCTGCGCTGCGCGCCGTGCGGCCAGCGTCGCGTCATCCACCTTCAGCTCTATCCGGCGGTCTGGAATGTCGATCTCGATCAGGTCGCCGTTCTCGACCAGTCCGATCAGGCCGCCCTCTTCGGCCTCTGGCGACACATGGCCGATGGACAGGCCCGAGGT
>JAAAPG010000086.1 GCA_009908405.1 Alphaproteobacteria bacterium
TTGCCTACGGTTTGCGTCGCGCCCTGACAGAGGCCGGGCTGCACCTGGGGCGCGACGTGTCGGTCATAACCCATGACGACGACCTGTCCTACATGCCCAACGGGCTGGACGTGCCGCAATTCACCGCCACCTGTTCATCGGTTCGTGCCGCCGGGCGCCAAGCGGCGGACATGCTGCTGGCGCTGGTCAATGACCCCGGACAGGGGCCGCTGACACAACTTATGGAAACCCGGCTGGTGCTGGGTGACAGCACAGGACCACACCGCATATGACCGAGTTCAAACATAAACGCGCCGATTTTCCGGAAGATTTCCAGTTCGGCGTGGCAACATCCGCCTACCAGATCGAAGGGCACGGCTTTGGCGGCGCGGGCCGCACGCATTGGGACGATTTCGCCGCCACGCCGGGCAATGTGGTGCGCGCCGAACATGGGCAGCGCGCCTGCGATCATTACCATATGTGGGAGCAGGACCTGGACCTGATCGCCGCGGCCGGGTTCGACATCTACCGCTTTTCCGCGTCCTGGGCGCGGGTGCTGCCCGACGGGCGCGGGGCGGTGAACCCGCAAGGGCTGGACTATTACGACCGGTTGGTCGACGGCATGCTGGACCGCGGGATCAAGCCCGCGCTGACGCTCTATCATTGGGAATTGCCGTCCGCGCTGGCCGATCTGGGCGGTTGGCGCAACCGTGACGTGGCCGATTGGTTCGCGGATTACACCGATATCCTGTGCCGCCGCATCGGCGACCGCATCTGGTCCGCCGCGCCGATAAACGAGCCCTGGTGCGTGGGCTGGCTGTCGCATTTCATGGGGGGGCACGCGCCGGGCTTGCGCGACATTCGCGCCACCGCCCGCGCGATGCACCATATCGGGCTGGCGCATGGGCGCGCGACGCAGGTCATGCGCGGGCTTGGCATGGGCAACCTGGGCGCGGTGTGCAATTTCGAATACGCCCTGCCCCTGACCGACAGCGCCGCCGACCGCAAGGCCGCGCAGCTTTACGACGGCATCTACAACCGGTGGTTCGTGGGCGGCATGTTCAAGGGCGACTACCCCGCCGATGTGCTGGAGGGGCTTGGCCCCCACATGCCCGAGGGCTGGCAGGATGACATGGCAACAATTTGCCAGCCGCTCGACTGGCTGGGGCTGAATTACTACACCTGCAAACGCATCGCGGCAGAGCCCGCCGCCGCGTGGCCGCACCTGTCCGAACATGTGGGCGACTTGCCGAAAACCCAGATGGGCTGGGAAATCTGCCCCGATGGACTTTCACATTTCCTGCAATTCGTGGGCGATTATGCCGGGACTCTGCCGCTATACATTACAGAAAACGGCATGGCGAACCCCGACAGCCCCGATCAGCCCGACCATGCGCGCATCGCCTATCTGAACGACCACCTGGATGCCGCCAAGGCCGCCATGGCCAAGGGTGCGAACCTGAAAGGCTACATCATCTGGTCGCTTCTGGACAATTACGAGTGGTCCCTGGGCTATGAAAAACGCTTCGGACTGGTGCATGTCGATTTCGAAAGCTTGCAACGCCGCCCAAAAGCGTCCTATCAGGCATTGCAAAAGGCGTTAGCGCGAACATGAACCGCGCGGGCGCACAGCCCGAGGGGTCCAACATGGCAGACAAAGACGCTCCGGTCCTGGTGGCCGATGTCGGCGGCACGAATACGCGCGTGGCCTTGGCGCGCGGCACGGCAATCATTGCTGGCACGACCGAACGCTTCCGCAATGCAGAACATTCGGGGCTGGAAACCGTGCTGGCGGAATACCTGTCCACACATCGCAGCCTGCCCGCGCGCGCGGCTATTGCGCTGGCCGGGCCGGTGCGGGGCGACACGGGCGCCATGACCAACCTGGGCTGGAGAATGCAGGCGAATGATCTGGCGCGCATGACCGGCATTCGCCACGTCGCCCTGCTGAACGACCTGCAAGCCCAAGGGCACGCCCTGCCCTTTCTGGCCGCCGAGCACCTGAGCGTGATCCGCGACGGCCAGCCAGAGGGCGGCACCCGGCTGGTCATCGGGCTGGGCACGGGCGTGAATGCCGCGCCGGTCTACCCGGCGGGCAACGGTTTCATCGTGCCCCCCGCCGAAGCCGGCCATATCCACCTGCCGCAACAAACCGAGGAAGATCAGCGCCTTGCCTGCTGGCTGACGGCGCGGCGCGGCTTCGCCTCTGTCGAGGATGTGCTGGCCGGGTCGGGGCTGGAGCGGCTTTATGCCTTTCACGCCGAACAGGCTGGCGCGGCCCCGGCCCTGGGTGCCAGCGCGATCATGGACGACATGGGCAAATGCACCGCGCTGGCCACCAGCGTGGGTCGGCACTATGTCCGCCTGTTGGCGCAATACACCGCCGATCTGGCGCTGACCACGCTGCCCTTTGGCGGCGTTTACTATATTGGCGGGGTCGCGCGGGCCTTCACGCCCTTCATGGCGCGGTTTGGCTATGACGCGGCCTTTACCGATATGGGCCGGTTCAGCGATCTTGTGGCGCATTTCCCCGTGGCGCTGGTCGAGGATGATTTCGCCGCCCTGACCGGCTGCGCGGCCTATCTTGCGGCGTAACCCCTTGCCCTGCACGGCACTTTGCGCGAACGCTGTCGCATGGAATGGCGCGATGACGTAATCCTTCTGGCAAGCCGCCCCCTGGGCGAAGGCACCGCGTTGATTGACGTGTTCAGCGGTCTGCACGGGCGCTATGGCGGCGCGCTGCGTGGCGGGGCCTCGCGCAAGATGGCGCCCTTGCTGCAACCCGGTGCGCAGCTTGACGCGACATGGCGCGCGCGGCTGGACAGCCAGTTGGGCAGTTTCACGGTGGAACCCTTGCGCGGGCGGGCGGGCGCTTTGTTGGCCGACCGGCTGGCGCTGCTGGGGTTGGGCGCGGTTTGCGCGCTGACACGCTACGCTCTGCCCGAACGCCAGCCCTATCCCGAACTCTACCGCCACACGCTGGCGTTGCTGGACCGGCTGGGCCAACCCGGCTGGCTGCAGGACTACGCGCTGTGGGAACTGACCCTGCTGGAGGAAACCGGCTACGGGCTGGACCTGCACAAATGCGCGGTGACGGGCGCGATCGAAGGGCTGGCCTATGTCAGCCCCCGCAGCGGGCGCGCGGTCACGAAGGATGGCGCGGGCGATTACGCGGCGCGACTGCTGCCGCTGCCGGGTGGGTTGCACGCGGGCGGCACGCTCGATGCGGACGGGCTGCGCGCGGCGCTGGCGCTCAGCGGGCATTTCCTGGCCGATTGGCTGGCGCGCGCCATGGACAAACCCTTGCCAGAGGCCCGCGCGCGGCTTGTGCGCGCCGTCACCTGACGCATGAAAAAACCCCGGCCAGACAGCCGGGGCCATGGGTCTTGCGGCGCGTTTGGGTCAGATCACCCGTACCTGCGTGCCGACCTGAACCAGTTCGTACAGGTTTTCCGCGTGCGGGTTCATCATGCCAAAACAGCCATTCGACGCGCGCCGCCCGATCTTGGCGGGATTGTCGATGCCGTGAATGCGGTAATAGGTCCAGCTGAGGTTCATCGCGCGCGACCCAAGCGGGTTGCGCGGGTCTGCGCCTTCCACACGCGCGGGCAGCGACGGGTCGCGCTCGCGCATGGACGGTGTCGGGATCCAGGTCGGCTCGAACCGCTTGAGCACGATTTCACTGTAGCCGCGCTTGGTGAACTCTTCCGACATCGGCACCGAGCAAGGATGCACCAGGTAGGTGCTTTCATCCTCGGACCAGAAATGCAGCGCGCGCGAATAGGTGTCACACAGGATGGCGCCCTTGCGCAGTGATTTGAAATGGTCCTTCCAATGATGATTGCGAAAGCCCATCACGTTGCGCGGCGCGGTGCGCATGTTTTGCTCACCCTCGTATTCCGGCAAGTCCTGAGCGCGCAGGACCGCAGGCGCGGCCAGCCCCCCCAGAACCGCAGCCCCGGACCCCAACAGCGCACGGCGCGAAAATTTTCCTGTCATGCGATCATCCTTTCGATAGCTTTGGCGCAGAGATGCCCCCAGCAAGGCCAATTTTGCAAGTCACGACCTTGTGCAACACGGGTGTTCCCCGCGCGTGGCGGCTATTTTACCACGCTCCGCCGCCCAGCGCGAGATCCCGGATCGACCGGTCACACCATAAATCGTGCCCGCGTGGAATCAGGCTCGATCAAGGCCGAAATCGTCGGGCACATGGTCGCGCCCCTCCAGCACCAGGTCGGCCATGATCTGCGCCAGATGCGGGGCCATGGCAAAGCCGATCTTGAAGCCGCCATTGAACACGAATTGCCCCGTCCGGCCCGGCCAAGCCCCCATCAGCGGCGCGCGGGATTTGGCGCGCGGGCGCACCCCGGCCCAACGCGCGACCACGGGCGCGCGGGCCAGTTCGGGACAGGCGGCAATCGCGCTTGCATGCAGCGCGTCGCATTGTGCGTCGGTTGTGTCGGGGGCGTCGAATTCGCGCTCGCTGGTGGACCCGATAGCGACCGTGCCATCGGCATGGGGCACGATATGCAAGCCATCGGCAAAGACCTGCGGCATATCGGGCGCGGCATGGGCCAGCAGCAGCGACTGTCCCTTGACCCCGCCGCCCATATTGCGGCCCAGATCACGCGACAGGTGCGCCAGCCCCTCATACCCCGTGGCCCAAATGATGGTCCCGCCTTGGGGCTGGTCGCCTTGTTCCACGCGCACGCCCTGCGCCGCAAGTGCCGCGACCAAAGCGGCCCCGGCCCGGCGCGGGTGCAGCCGCGCGGTCAGCGTGTCGTGGATGACGTAGCCAGAGGGGGCCGCGACCGACAGCCCCGGCGCCTCGGCCACGGGCAGCACGCGCCATTCGGCAAAGCCCTGCCACAACTCGCGCGCGCCCGCCTCGCGCCTGCGGGCCAGATCAACCGCGTTTTCGGCCAAGGGTTGCACGCGGCCCGTGCGGGCATAGCCCGGCTCAACGCCGCCACGGGCCGCCACATCGGCCCAATAGCGTTCCGCCATGCGCAATGCGTCGAACTGCATGGCTTTCTTGGGGTTCCAGTTTTCCGGCACATGCGGGGCCAGCGCGCCGACGATCCCGCCGCTGGACCCGGCACCGGGCGCGCGTTTCTCGATCACGCGCACCCGCGCGCCCCGGTCGGCGCAGGCCAGCGCCGCCGTCAGGCCGAACACGCCCGCGCCCATGATCGTCACATCGGCCATTGTCATTTCCCCGCGTCCCCGCCATGACTTGCTGAACATGTGACATAAAGCAGACGCCCATGCAGGACCAGAGCGCAGAATTGGACTGGCGGGACGGCGCGATCCCCGTGGCGCGCCGGTTCGATGACCCGTATTTTTCGCTGGCCGATGGGCTGGCGGAAACCCGGCATGTGTTCCTGGCCGGAAACGATCTGCCCGCGCGGGCGCGACCGGGCTTTCACATCGCGGAACTGGGCTTCGGGACCGGGCTGAACCTGCTGGCGACACTGGCCACAATGCCGGGCATCCCGCTGCGCTACACCAGTTTCGAGGGCTACCCGATGGCCGCCCTCGACATGGCACGCGCGCTTTCGGCCTTTCCAGAGCTGGACGCGGAACCGCTGATCACCGCATGGGCCAGCGGCGCGCGGCGCTTTACGCTGGGTGCGGTGCAGGTCGAGGTCATCCTCGGCGACATCGCTACCACGTTGCCCGCGTGGAAGGGCCGCGCCGATGCGTGGTACCTGGACGGGTTCGCGCCCGCCAAGAACCCGGAAATGTGGGCACCAGACATCATGGCAGAGGTCGCGCGCCACACCAACGCGGGCGGCACATTCGCGACCTATACCGCCGCCGGGGCCGTGCGCCGCGCGCTGGCCGACGCCGGGTTCATGGTGCAGCGCATCCCCGGCCATGGCCGCAAGCGGCATATGAGCATCGGGCGTCTGCCATGACCGAGCAGGACACCACCAAGGGCATCTGGCTGATGGTCGCGGTCGCGCTGATCTTCGCGCTGCAAGACGCGTTTTCGCGCCATCTGGCGGGCGAATACAACGTGCTGATGATCGTCATGATCCGCTACTGGTTCTTTGCCGCTTTCGTGGTGGCCGTGGCCACGCGCAAGGCAGGCGGCTTGCGGCAGGCGGCAGCCACGAAACAACCCGTGGTGCAGGCCTTGCGCGGGCTGATCCTGGCGGCAGAGGTCTGCGTCATGGTCACCGCCTTCGTGCTGCTGGGGCTGACAGAGGCGCATGCCGTCTTTGCCACCTACCCGCTGCTGATCGCCGCCTTGTCCGGGCCGATCCTGGGCGAGGCCGTCGGCTGGCGGCGTTGGGCCGCGATCGGCATCGGGTTCGTGGGCGTGATTATCATCCTGCAACCCGGCTTCGGCGTGTTCCAGATCGAAGCGCTGGTGCCCTTGCTGGCCGCGACCATGTTCGCGCTTTACGGGCTGCTTACCCGCTACGTGGGGCGCCAAGACCCGGCGGCGGTCAGCTTCTTCTGGACCGGCACGGTGGGCGCGGTGGCGCTGACCGCTGTCGGCATCTGGTTCTGGGAACCGATGGCGCCGGGGGACTGGGTCTGGATGGGCGCGCTCTGTGTCAGTTCCGCTTTCAGCCATTTCCTGCTGATCCGCGCTTACGAACTGGCAGAGGCCAGCGCCGTGCAGCCCTTCGCCTATCTGCAACTGCCCTTCGCGGCGGGGTTCGGGATGCTGATTTTCGGCGAGAGCTTGCGGCTGAACGTGGCGCTGGGTGCGGCGGTGGTGGTCGGCGCTGGGCTGTTTACCTTGTGGCGCGCGCGGCAGGTGGGCGAGGCCCCAAACTAGACCGCGCGCCTAGCCTTCGACCTGGTCCAGGTACGCGCCGTAGCCTTCGGCCTCCATCTCCGCGCGCGGAATGAACCGCAATGACGCCGAGTTGATGCAATAACGCAAACCGCCCCGGTCGCGCGGCCCGTCATTGAACACATGGCCCAGATGGCTGTCACCGTGTTTCGAGCGCACCTCGACCCGGCGCATGCCCAAACTGTTATCGGCCAGTTCGGTCACATGCTCATGCACCAAGGGCTTGGTGAAGCTGGGCCAGCCGCAGCCCGATTCGAACTTGTCGGATGACGCGAAGAGCGGCTCTCCCGACACGATATCGACGTAAATCCCGGCGCGCTTTTCGTCGTTATAGACCCCGGTCCACGGCCGTTCGGTGCCGTTTTCCTGCGTGACGTGGTATTGCTCGGGCGTCAGCGTGTCGATCACCTCGGGGCGGCGTTCGTATCTGGGCATCGTATTCTCCATTTTCTCTTCAAGAATTAGCCCCATCTTGCCTGCGCGCAAGGGTCTGGATTTCCGCCCGCTGCTGGTGCATAACGCACCCAACCCAACCAAACAGGTGGCCCATGAAATTCCTGCTGCGTTTGCTGACTTGGTGGAACACATCCACCCTGAACACCGCGTTCTTTACATGGCGCAAGGGCGTGAAGGTGGGCGAGGATGCACAGGGCAACATCTTCTACCAGACCCGCGACAAGAAAAAGCGCTGGGTCATCTATAACGGCGAATCCGAGGCCAGCCGCATCGACCCCGATTGGCATGGCTGGCTGCACCACACATGGGATGAGCCGCCAAGCGACAAGCCGCTGGCCCACAAGGCGTGGGAAAAGCCACACCAGGAAAACCTGACCGGCACCGCGCTGGCCTATGCGCCCGCCGGGTCCATCCGGCGCATGCAGCCGGTGGAACGCCGCGATTACGAGGCATGGACGCCGGAATAACCCGATGCGCGCTTTCGCTCTTGCCATGACCTGCGCGCTGGGGCCAAGCGCCCTGCCCGCACAGGACATCGCCGTGCCCGGCCAGCCCGAACGCGTGCTGACCGGCAACGGGGCGGTGCTGCGCGGGCTGGACAAGGTTGCCGGCACCAGCCGCGACATGCGGCTGACGAACGGCGCAAGCGACATGATCGGGCATTTGCGGGTCACGCTGACCGAATGTCGCTACCCCGACGACAACCCCGCGGGCGAGGCCTATGCGTGGATCGAGGTGCAGGACACTCGCGCCGATACGCAGCTTTTCGCGGGGTGGATGATCGCGTCCAGCCCGGCGCTCAGCGCGCTGGACCATGCCCGCTATGACCTATGGGTTCTGAGCTGCATGACATCCTGAACGCCGGGCAGTGACCGGGCGCGGATATCGCCCTTGACCTTCAGCGCCTGCGCCAGGAGTTTGCGATACTCCATGCGCGGAATTTCCACGCCGCCCAAGCGCGCCAGGTGGTCGTTCAGGTATTGCGTATCGAACAGCACGAACCCGCAGCGGCGCAGATGGGCGACCAGGTAGGCCAGCGCGACCTTGGACGCATTGGGGCGGCGCGAGAACATGCTTTCACCACAAAAGACCCCGCCAATCGTGAGCCCGTAGATGCCGCCGATCAGCGCGCCCGCGTCCCAGATTTCCAGTGAATGCGCGTGGCCCGAACGATTCAACGCCGTGAACAGGTCGGTAATCTCTGCATTGATCCAGGTGCTGTCGCGGTCGGCGCAACCGTCGATCACGCCCTCGAAATCCGCGTTCAGGGTCACCTGCCACGACATGTCACGGATATGCCGCGCCAAGGAGCGCGACAGGTGGAACCCGTCCAGCGGGATGATCCCGCGCTGCACCGGGTCGAACCAATACAGCGCCCGCCCCTCGCGGCTTTCGGCCATCGGGAAGGTTCCCAAACGGTAGGCTTCCAGCAGCATCCGGGGGGTCAGGCGCAGGTCCATGCGCCTAGAACTCTTCCGGGCGCACCTCGCGCGCCATGTGGTCCAGCACCGCGTTGACGAATCTCTGCTCGCGCGAGTCGGGAAAGAAATCGCCCGCCAGCGTGACATATTCGCTGAGGATGATGCGCGCGTCGCGTTCTGTCGTCAGCAATTCCGCGCCCGCCGCCCGGAACAAGGCCCGAAGCGTCGGGTCGATCCGCGCGATGGGCCATTTCGCGACCAGCGCGCGGTCGGTCAACTGGTCGATGGCAGCCTGGCGGTCCACCGCCGCCTCGACCACGCGGCGGAAGAAATTGAGGTCGGCCTCGGCCCAAGCCTCGCCCTCGACCTCTATGCCGATGCGGTGGTCCTCGAATTCATGCAGCACGGTGCCGATGGGGGTGTCGGACGCTTCCATCTGGAACAGGGCTTGCACGGCATAGAACCGCGCGGCGCTGCGCAGGGCGCGCCTGGCCTTGGAATCGAGCTTCATGCCTGTTCCCCGCCGGACGCGACCTGGAATTCGTCCGCTTTCGGCATGAAACCGACGCTGCGCGCGGGTTTGCCCCAGCGCCGCGCCAATGCGATCAGGTGCAGCGCGGCGGCGGCAGCGCCCCCGCCCTTGTTCTGGCCCGCTGCTTCGGCGCGCGCTTCGGCCTGCGCGCGGTTTTCCACGGTCAGGATGCCGTTGCCGATGCAGGCGCCTTGCAGCCCCAGCAGCGTGATCGCGCGCGAGCTGTCATTGCAGACCGTGTCGTAATGCGTGGTTTCGCCCCGGATCACGCAGCCCAGCGCCACGAACCCGTCGAAATCGGACATGCGAAAGGCTTGGCCAATGGCGGTCGGCAGTTCCAGCGCGCCGGGCACTTCGATCGTGTCATGCGTGCCGCCGACCGATTCAATCTCTGCCCGCGCACCGGCGACAAGTTGGTCGGCGATATCCTTGTAATAGGGCGCGACCACGATCAGCAGTTTCGGGGCGCGGTCAAAGGACGGGCGCGGCAAGGCGTAGTGCTGCTCATTCGCGGCCATGTCAGGCCCCTTTCCGGGACGGTATCTTGCGGGTGCCGACAATGGACAGCCCATACCCTTCCAGCCCCACCACGCGCGGAGTTTGGGAATTCGTCAACAACACGAGATCATGAATGCCCAGCGAGGACAGGATCTGCGCGCCAAGCCCGTATTGCCGCAAGGTCTGGGGCGAGGCTTCGGACATCGCCATCTTCATATGCGTGTCGCGCAGCAGCACCAGCACGCCGCGCCCTTCATCCCCGATCAGGCCCATCGCGTCGGAAAATTCATCCGCGCGGCCGGGGCCACCGGTGCCGACCATGTCCAGCAGCGGATCGAACGCGTGCATCCGCACCAGAACCGGGTCGGGCGTGGTGATGTCACCCTTGATAAGCACGACATGTTCCGCGCCTTGGGTGGTGTCGGAATAGACCCGCATCTGCCAGTCACCGCCGAATTCCGAGGTGATGGTCTGTTCGGCCATCTTGCGCACAAGGTTGTCATGGCGGCGGCGATAGGCGATCAGGTCGGCAATCGTGCCGATCTTGATGCCGTGCCGCTGAGCGAAGGCCACAAGGTCGGGCAGCCGCGCCATGTCGCCGTCTTCCTTCATGATCTCGCAGATCACGCCCGATGGGTTCAGCCCCGCCAGCCGCGATATATCGACAGCCGCTTCGGTATGGCCCGCGCGCACCAGCACACCGCCATCGCGCGCGCGCAGCGGGAACACATGGCCCGGCGTGGCAATATCCGCCGCGCCCTTGGACCCGTCAATCGCCACCGCCACGGTGCGCGCGCGGTCATAGGCGGAAATCCCGGTCGAGACACCTTCGCGCGCCTCTATCGACACGGTGAAGGCGGTTTCGTGGCGCGACGAGTTGCTCGACGCCATCAGCGGCAGGCCCAACTGGTCGATGCGCTCCCCCGGCAGGGTCAGGCAGATCAGCCCCTTGCCATGGGTGGCCATGAAGTTGATCGCTTCCGGCGTTGCCATCTGCGCGGGGATGACCAGATCGCCCTCGTTCTCGCGGTCCTCGTGGTCGACAAGGATGAACATGCGGCCCTTGCGCGCTTCCTCGATGATTTCTTCGGTCGCGGAAATGGCGTCGCGCCAGTTCTGCTCGACCTCGCCGGGCTTTTCATACTGCATATTGCACGGGTTCCCTATTTGCTTCCCCGCCAGATAGCCCAAAGCCGGGCGGTCGAAAAGGGGCATCGCGCGCGGCAAAAGGTAAACGTCGCGCGCGCCGCGTTCAGCGCGGGTTTGGCCGGGGCTGGCATAACCGGTCCATCCAGACGAAAGGCCCGGCCCATGCGCGATGTCCACAAGCTTGCCACCCAGATCGTTGCCCGCGAAGGCGGGTTCGTCAACGACCCCGACGATCCCGGTGGAGCGACCAATTTCGGCGTCACCATCCACACGCTGCGGCGGTTACGCCCCGGTCAAAAAGTGGGTGTCGCCGATGTGCGCGCACTGACCCGCGCGGATGCGGTCGCGATTTATATCGAACACTATTTCAACCGCCCGCGCATTGCCGAGTTGCCGGAGCCGCTTTGGGCGACGGTGTTCGACATGTATGTCAATGCTGGCGGCAACGCGGTACGCATCCTGCAACGGCTGCTGAATGACATGGGGCAGGATGTGGTGGTGGACGGTGCGATTGGTCCTCAGACGATTGCGGCAACCCACCGCGCTTATAACATGGCCCCCAACCACATGGTGGACGCTTACGGCATTGCCCGGCGCGATTATTATTACCGGCTGGCCGACCAGCGCCCGGCCAGCCGCAAATATGCGCGCAGGCGGGATGGCGGCAAGGGCGGCTGGATCACACGGGCAGAGGAATTCATATCCCCGCGCTACCACCTGACGGACGCGCAACACGGCGCGCGCGTGGCGGCATGGGAATGATCCAGTCACTCGGACGGGCCTTGTTCGGCGGCGGCGCGCGCGCCTTGGGCGATGGCGTGACCAAGGTGGCAGAGGTGTTTCGCCCCAATGCCACCCGCGCGCTGGAACTGGAGGCCGATGCCTATGCGGCGGCCCATGCCAGCCACCTGGCAGAGTTCCAATACGCGCGGCGCGGCTGGTTCGACACCCTGGTGAACGGGCTGAACCGCCTGCCCCGGCCCATGCTGGCCTTGGGCACGCTGGCGCTGTTCGTCTATGCCATGGCCGACCCGGACGGGTTCGCGCAGCGGATGCAGGCACTGGCCACGGTGCCGGAACCGCTGTGGTGGCTGCTAGGTGCGGTGGTCGCGTTCTATTTCGGGGCGCGCGAGGCGCATCATGCGCGGCTGGGCAAATTCACCCCGCCGCCCGCGCCCGTCGCAAAGCCTGAACCGCACGCCCCGGCCAACCCGGCGCTCGCCGATTGGCAAACCGCTCAAGACCCTTGACGCAGGAAATCCTCTTCCTCGCCGGTCGGGTCCAGCCCCAGTTCCTCCAGCCCGTTTTCAAGGTTCTCGGCCAGGTGCGGCATACCCATCAGGTAATCGGCGGTGGGTGTCGTCGCCTCTGCTTCGGCGGTGGCGACGGCCTCGGCGTAATCCTCGGCCTCGAACGCGCCGCGCCCGATCCAGGCCACGGCGGTCAGGCTGGCCTGTTCGTCCGAATTCAGCGCGTCGATGAATGCGTGCACTTCGGCTGCCCCCGTGGCCTCTTCGCGGGCGAGGTAGATAATATGGACAATCTTGCGCGGGCTGATCGCGAGCATGGCATCCTCCGTTTCTGGGCAAACAGGATGGCGCATGACCGCGCGCCACGCAATCTGAATCGGCCCAGTTGCACGTGGCAACTGCCGCGCATTTTCCACGCCCGCGCCTTATCCGCGCCGGATTCGAGCGCGAGAACAGGGCTTGTAGAGAGAGCATAAGCAGTCGAAGGAGCGCACCGAACATGCCCTATGATACACATAATCGCTGGGTCCATGGCGTTCTGGCCGAAGCGTCGCAGGCCCTGCCCGACCTGCCATGGTCGCGCGCTGCGAA
>JAAAPG010000074.1 GCA_009908405.1 Alphaproteobacteria bacterium
GACGGGCGCACCCATCAAGCCAATCGTCTCTGTCAGGCCCAGCATAAGATTCGCGTTCTGCACCGCCTGCCCGCTGGACCCTTTGCAAAGGTTGTCCAGCACGCCCACGACCAGCGCGCGCCCCGGTATACGGTCGCCCACAACACCAATATGCACGAAATTCGAACCGCGCACATCATGAGTCGAGGGTGTTGTGCCAAAAGGTAGCACATGCAGGAATGATTCAGCGCAATAACGGTCATGCAAAACCGCGTGAAGGCGCTGCGGGTCGCCATCCAGCCACGCTGTTGCCAGGATGCCCCGGTTCATCGGCAACAAATGCGGGGTGAACTGGATGCGCACGTCACGGCCCGCAATGGCAGAGAACTCCTGGTCGAATTCGCCAAGGTGTCGATGTGCGCCGCCGACCGCATAGGCCGTCGTGCCTTCGGACAATTCGGCATGCAGCAGGTTTTCCTTCAACGACCGCCCCGCGCCCGACACGCCGCATTTCAGGTCCAGGATGATGCGGTCCAGGTCGATACAGCCCGCCTCGATCAAGGGACGCAGGATGTATTGGCCGGTGGCCGCGTTGCAGCCGGTGCCCGCGACCAGCCGCGCGGTGCGAATGTCGTCGCGGTAGAATTCGGTCAGGCCATAGACAGCTTCCGCCTGCAATTCTGGCGCGGCATGCGGCTGGCCATACCATTTTTCATACGCCGCCGGATCGCGCAGGCGGAAATCGGCGGACAGGTCCACGATTTTCAGGTCGCGCGGCAGGGTCGCAATGACCGCCTGGCTGGTTGCGTGGGGCAGTGCGCAAAAGGCCAGATCGACGGCGGCGAAATCCACTTCGTCGATGCGGCACAGGTCGGGCAGGTCCAGATGCCGCAGGAAGGGAAAGACCGATGCCATGGCTTGGCCCGCCTTTCGCTCGCCCGTCAGGGCCACGATTTCAAATTCTGGGTGGGTGGCGATCAGGCGCACGAGTTCCGCACCGGTATAGCCCGAGGCCCCGAGGATGGCGATTTTCTTGGTCATGGTGACGTCCCCCTTGCAACAGCGCGGACTGGCAAACCGCGTGCCCTGAGTATTTTCGGCAAGATGAAGATCACGCCGGTTGAAAGCTGATCTGACGGCGCAGGAATTGCGTGGCCTTGCGAGAAACATTCGTCGCGTCGCCCGTGGTCAGGAACATCGACTGTTGTCCCGGCCCCACCATTTCGCGGCGACGTGCAAGATAATCGGACAGGCTGTCGGCCACAAGTCGCGGCTGCGAATAGACCGCGACATCGGGGCCAAGGGCCGCGCGAAACGCGTCTTCCAGAAGCGGGTAATGGGTGCAGCCCAGAACCGCCGCTTGCGGGTGCGGCATACGGCGCTTGAGCGCTTCGACATGGGAATGCACCAAGGCTTCGGCGAGGATCATGTCGCCCTGCTCGATCGCATCGACCACGCCGCCGCAGGGCTGCGCTTCGACATCGACGCCGATGGCGCGGAAAGCCAGTTCGCGCTGGAACGCGCGGCTGGACACGGTCGCGGGCGTGGCGAAAAGCGCCACATGCTTGACCGCGACTTCGCGCGGCGGGGAATTGTCGCCCCATTGGCGTTCGGTCATCGCCTCTATCAGCGGCACGAACACGCCCAGCACGCGCTTGTCAGCAGGCACCCATGTTTCCTGCATCCGCTTCAGCGCGGCGGCAGAGGCGGTATTGCACGCCAGGATGACCAGGTCACACCCCTCGGCCCAGAGCCGTTCGACCCCGGCGCAGGTCAGATCGAAAATCTCGTCGGCATTGCGGGTGCCGTAGGGCGTATGCGCGTTGTCGCCGTAATAGACGAAAGGCACATCCGGCAGCTTGTCCGCCAGCGCGCCCAGCACTGTCAAGCCACCCAAGCCCGAATCGAACACACCGACTGCCATTTGCCCCATCCTTGGTCGCTACGCCCGGCTCCGGCAAAAGCGGCGCGGGCAATTGTTGCATGATTAGGCCGCGCGGACGTGGAAATCCATCCTGTTCTTTCACGCGCAAAGACTGCCTAGCAAACGACCATGCATCATTTGAAATTAACGAACACCGTATATTCGGCAGGTCATGCTTTGCACGGCGGGCGTTTCAGCCTATGACGCGGGGGATGGTTGCGGAAACAGTGAAGTTATTGACGTGATGGACTGGGACAAATTGCGGATTTTCCACGCGGTTGCCGATGCGGGCAGCCTGACCCATGCCGGGGATGCCTTGCAACTGTCGCAATCCGCGGTCAGCCGCCAGATCCGCGCGCTGGAAGAGGTGCTGGACGTCAACCTGTTCCATCGCCATGCCCGCGGGCTGATCCTGACCGAGCAGGGCGAATTGCTGTTCAACGCCACGAAGACGATGAAACGTGACCTTGAAACCGCCGCGGCGCGCATTCGCGACAGCGAGGATGAGGTCTTTGGCGAATTGCGCGTGACCACCACGACGGGTTTTGGCACGCTGTTCCTGGCCCCGCGCCTGCCCGCGCTTTATGCGCAATACCCGGAGCTGAAGATTGACCTGATGCTGGAAGAGCGTGTGCTTGACCTGCCCATGCGCGAAGCTGACGTGGCGATCCGCATGAAGGAACCCAGCCAGGCCGACCTCATCCGCAAACGCCTGATGAATGTGAACATGCGGTTGTTCGCGACGTCTGAATACCTGCGCGCCAACGGCACGCCCGCCATGATCGATGATCTTGCGGATTACCGGCTGATCTCGCAGAACGTGACCTCTGCACAGGTCAGCGTCGGCGCGCAACTTATACGCGAACTGAACGCCCGCCCGCTGCGCTCGTCCTTCACCGTGAACAACTATTTCGGGGTGTTGCAGGCCGTCCTGAACCATCTGGGCATCGGGCTGCTGCCCGACTACGTGTCAGAGGATTTTCCAGAATTGGTACATGTGCTGCCAGAGGTGGCGAGCGGCGATATTCCGGTGTTCCTGGCCTTTCCGGAAGAGCTGCGCCATTCCCGCCGGATCGCGGCATTTCGCGATTTCGTGGTGCAAGAGATTCAGGCCTATCGGCGCGCGCGTCAGATCCAGCCTTGAGGCAGACGGACCCGCAATCTGAGGCATGTCTGCAACGCATATCGGCCTTGTGAAAACCACGCGGGAAATTAACTTGCGTAAGATATGCGTGGTCATTTAATAGGCAGACAAGGCATGATTGAGTTCATGTCTTAACCTCCCTGTTGGACTTCGGCCGAGCATTTTGCTCGGCCTTTTTTTTGAACGCCGGACTGATCTCTTGCCGATTCGGCCTTTTGGGTTCGGCGGCGGCACGGGCGCGTGCTCCATTGCGCCCCTTTTTCTTGCGCGCGCAATATCCTATGAGGCTGTAACCCGCCCGATAAGGATGCCGCCCATGACAGAGCCCGCCCTCACCCCCGACCTTGTTGCCGCGCATGGCCTGTCGCCCGAGGAATACGACCGCATACTCGAAATCATCGGGCGCGATCCCGGCTTTACCGAGCTTGGCATCTTCTCGGCCATGTGGAACGAGCATTGTTCCTACAAGTCGTCGAAGAAATGGCTGCGCACCCTGCCGACCGATGGCCCGCAGGTGATTTGTGGTCCCGGTGAAAACGCGGGCGTGGTCGATATCGGCGATGGGCAGGCCGTCATCTTCAAGATGGAAAGCCACAACCACCCGTCGTATATCGAACCCTACCAGGGCGCCGCGACCGGCGTTGGCGGTATTCTGCGCGACGTGTTCACAATGGGCGCGCGGCCCATCGCGGCGATGAACGCGCTCAGCTTTGGCGCACCGGACCACCCGAAAACCCCGCACCTTGTGTCTGGCGTGGTCGAAGGCGTGGGCGGGTATGGCAACTGCTTCGGCGTGCCCACCGTGGGCGGCGAGCTGCGTTTTCACCCCGCCTATAACGGCAACTGCCTTGTGAACGCCTTTGCCGCGGGCCTCGCCGAGGCCGACAGGATTTTCTATTCGGCGGCCAGCGGCGTCGGGATGCCGGTGGTCTATCTTGGTGCGAAAACGGGCCGCGACGGGGTTGGTGGTGCCACCATGGCCAGCGCCGAATTCGACGACACGATCGAGGACAAGCGCCCCACCGTGCAGGTGGGCGACCCGTTCACCGAAAAGCGGCTGCTGGAAGCCTGCCTTGAACTGATGGCCTCTGGCGCGGTCATTTCCATTCAGGATATGGGCGCGGCGGGCCTGACCTGTTCGGCGGTGGAAATGGGTGACAAGGGCGGCCTGGGCGTGAAGCTGCAACTGAACGATGTGCCCCAACGTGAAGCGGCCATGACCGCGTATGAAATGATGCTGTCCGAATCGCAGGAACGCATGTTGATGGTCCTAAAGCCCGAGATGGAAGCGACCGCCCGCGCCATATTCCAGAAATGGGATCTGGATTTCGCCATCGTGGGCGAAACCATTGCCGAAGATCGCTTCCTGATCCTGCATGGCAATGACGTGGTGGCGGATTTGCCGCTGTCGAAACTGTCCTCGAACGCGCCGGAATACGACCGCCCCTGGATCGAAACGCCCGCTGCCGATGACCTGCCGGAGCTGCCCGCGATTGCCCCGATGGATGGTCTGCGCACACTGATCACCTCGCCCAATTATGCCCACAAGGCGTGGGTTTGGGAGCAATATGACAGCCAGGTCATGGGCGACACGGTGCGCACCCCCGGCCTTGGCGCGGGTGTGGTGCGGGTGCATGGCACGAACAAGGCGCTGGCCTTCACCAGCGACGTGACACCGCGTTACGTTCGTGCCAACCCGTTCGAGGGCGGCAAACAGGCCGTGGCCGAAGCGTACCGCAACCTGACCGCCGTGGGCGCGCAGCCCTTGGCCAGCACCGACAACCTGAATTTCGGCAACCCTGAAAAGCCCGAGATCATGGGCCAGTTCGTCGGCGCCATTCAGGGCATCGGGGCGGCCTGCACGGCGCTGGACATGCCCATCGTCTCGGGCAATGTCAGCCTGTACAACGAAACCGACGGCGCGCCCATCCTGCCGACGCCCACCATTGGTGCGGTCGGGCTGATCGCCGACATGGCAGAGATGATCGCGGGCCTGCCGTCCGAGGGCGACCTGGCGATGGTGATCGGCGAGACGGCGGGCCATCTGGGCCAATCCGCCCTGCTCGCCGAAGCCGCCGGGATCGAGTCGGGCGACGCGCCCTATGTCGATCTGGACGCCGAGCGCCGCAATGGCGAGTTCCTGCGCGCGAACCGCGCGTGGTTCAACGCCGCGACCGACCTGTCGGACGGCGGGCTTGCACTGGCCGCGTTCGAGATGGCCGATGCGGCGGGCATTGGGGTGGCTCTCGACAGCAGGGATATCGCCCAGCTTTTCGGAGAGGATCAGGCGCGATACCTCATCTCCGCGAATTTCGACCAAGCCGAGGCGCTGATGGTCGCGGCAGGGCAAGCGGGCGTCGCCATCGCCATGGTGGGCCGCTTCGGGGGCGATACGGTCCAGCTTGGCCGCGACAGCGCGCCCTTGGCAGACTTGTCGGCGCTCTATCGCGGCAGTTTCACCAAAGCCATCGGCGCGGCTTGATTCAGGAAAACACGGGGATTACCTAGTCCCCAGATCAGACAGGGACCACAAAATGGCCATATCCGTCACCGAGCTAGAGACGCTTCTGAAAGAGAGCTTTCCCAACGGGCAGGTAACGATCACCGACCTTGCGGGCGATGGGAACCATTACGCTGCCGAAGTGATTGACGACAGCTTTCGCGGCCTGAACCGCGTGCAACAGCAACGCGCCGTCTATGCCGCGCTCAAGGGCAAGATGGACGGCAGCCAAGGCGAATTGCACGCGCTGGCCCTGACCACCAAAGCCCCGGACTGAACACCCGACTGAAACCACGACCGAACCGCCCGTCCGAACTGAAAGAGGATTGCCATGAGCGCCGAAGACACGATCAAGAAAGCCGTCACCGACAACGAAGTGGTGCTGTTCATGAAAGGCACCAAGACCATGCCGCAATGCGGGTTCTCCAGCCGCGTGGCCGGTGTGCTGAACTTCATGGGCGTCGAGTATGCCGATGTGAACGTGCTGGCGGATGAAGATATCCGCTCTGGCATCAAGGACTATTCCGACTGGCCGACGATTCCGCAGCTCTACGTGAAGGGCGAATTCGTCGGCGGCTGCGACATCGTGACCGAAATGACCCTGTCGGGCGAGCTGGACCAGTTGTTCAGTGCCAAGGGCGTGACCTTCGACAAGGACGCCGCCGACAAGATCCGCGAAGCCAACGCCTGAGTCTAGTCGCGCGCGGTCCACGGCCGCGCGCCCTTGGTGTCACGCACGCTGCGCTCGACCAGACCCTCGGGACCGGGCATTAGGGCCATGGCGCCCGACGCGCGCAATTCGCGCGGGGTCAACACCCGGCACGGCCCCGTGATCGGCGTCTCGGGGGCGGTATTCGTCACCAGCAAGCGCCCCGGCAGGCACAGCGCGTCCGCGCCCGTCAACGCGCGTTTGCCGGACAGGTGAACAACATCCACTCCGCGTCCTTTCAACTGCACGACTGCGTCGCTTGGCCCGTGGGTTCCCCGTGCTTGCGCCTGTTCTTGATTGGCCAGATCGCCATCACCCTGCAACCAGCTTTCGGCGGTGAAAGACCCCGAGCGCGCGCGGCTCAGGATGCGGCCGTCCGGCCCCATCAGCCCGACCACTGCGCCGTCATTCGCGATCAGCAGCACGGGTCGGTCGGCCAGCGCCCAGCCCAGCACCGCGACCGCCATCACGGGCACGCCCAGCCAGCGCGCGGGCGCGTCCCAGATAATCAGCCACAGCGCGCCCAAGCTCATGGTCGGGATCACCCAGGCGGGCGGTTGCACCACGCCGGTGACTGCGCCCTCCAGTCCCGCCACGACGCGCGCGACCAGCAATATCCAGTCAATCGCCGGGGCCATCACGGCAAGCGCCAACCCTTCCAGCCCGAAGGGCGCCAGCAGCGCGGCGACCACGCCCGCGGGCATGATGATCAACCCCATCAATGGCACCGCGGCCAGGTTGGCCAGCAGCCCGTATTCCACCAGCCGGTTGAAGCTGGCCGCCGCGATCGGCGCGGTCGCCACCCCCGCGACGACCGAACACAGCGCGACCGACACCACCGGCATGGCCCAGCGCGGCACGCGGCCGCGCCATGTGCCATCGTCATTGAGCGCGCGGAAAATGGCGACAAGGGCAACGGTCGCGGCAAAGCTCATCTGGAAGCCCGCCTGCACCAGCGCCTCTGGCCGCAGGACCAGCACGATCACGGCGGCCATGGCCACGCTGCGCAACGAAATCGCGCGCCGGTCCAGCAGCACCGCGACGAACATCACCGCGACCATGACATAGGCACGCTGCGTCGCCACGTTGCCGCCCGACAAGGCCAGATAGAACGCTCCTGCCGCCAAAGCGCCAATGGCCGCGAGCTTGCGCGTCGGCACCCGCAAGGCGAAACCCGGCCACAGCGCCATGACGAAGCGCAGTGCGGCGAAGACGAACCCCGTCAGCAGCCCCATATGCAGCCCCGAAATGGCCAGCAAATGCGCAAGGTTGGAATTGCGCAAATCCTCCAGGTGGGTCACATCCACACCGGAGCGGTCGCCGGTGAGGATTGCGGCGGCGAACCCGCCCGCGGCACCCGGCATCCGGTCCTGAATGGCCTGCGACAGCCGCGATCGCAGCGCGCCCAGCGGCTGTCCCCCCTCCTCCGCAAGCGCCAGCACGGGGATGCGCGTGTAGCCGACAGCCCCCAGGCGTTCGAACCACGCGTGACGGCGGAAATCGAAGCCGCCGGGTTCGGACGGTCCCGGTGGTGGCGACAGATGGCCCGTGGTCATGACCCGAAGACCGGGGCGCGGCGTGATGAACCCCTGTTCGCCGTGCAGTGAAATCCGCACCTGCGCCGGGGTGCGCGCGGGCGAGAGCCGCTCGAGCCGGGGGCGGTCCAGCGTCAGGCGCAGCTTGCCGCTGGCGGAACGGTCGACCTTGACGATCCGCCCTTCGATCGGGCCATAGTAGCGAAACTCCAGCACCGGGGCGGCCAACTGATGCGTCCGCCACCCGGCCAGCGCGCCGCCCGCACCGACCAGCAGGCAGGCCATGGCCAAGGGCCGCAAGTTCGCAGGCAACGCCAGCGCCAAGGCACCAAGGCTGGCCATGGCACCGGCAAGCCAGCCCCAATCGTGGCGCGCGGGTTCAACCGGCAGCAGAAAGTAAACCCCGATACCGATGCCCAGGCAGACCGGCACGAACAGGAACAGCCGCCCACGCTGCGCGGCCAGCGCCAGCGCGGCCGGGCCTTCGCCCCAGCGCGGTCTTGCCATGTCCATGCCGGTGACAGCCACCCTTGCCCTATCCCCTGCCCTTGCCTAGAACCTGACCCGAACATGCCTCCCAGATGGTTTCCAAAAGGTTAAGAACCCCATGTCCGATACGCCTGTCGTCACCCGTTTCGCGCCCTCCCCCACCGGATTCCTGCATATCGGGGGCGCGCGCACGGCTTTGTTCAACTGGCTGTATGCGCGCGGGCGGGGCGGCAAATTCCTGCTGCGCATAGAGGATACCGACCGCGAACGGTCCACTCCTGAGGCGACGGACGCGATCCTGAAAGGCCTGGCCTGGCTCGGGCTGGATTGGGATGGCGAACCTGTCAGCCAGGCCGCGCGCGCCGACCGCCATGCCCAGGTCGCGCACCAGATGCTTTCGGCGGGCACGGCCTACAAGTGCTTTGCCACGGCGGAGGAGATCGACGCCTTTCGCGCGGCCGCGCGTGCCGAGGGGCGCTCGACCCTTTTCCGCTCGCCGTGGCGCGACGCGGACCCGGCCAGCCACCCCGACGCGCCCCATGTCGTGCGGGTGAAAGCACCGCTGGACGGCGAAACCGTGATCCGCGACCAGGTGCAGGGCGATGTGCGCATCCGCAATGACCAGTTGGACGACATGGTGCTGCTGCGCTCGGACGGCACGCCCACTTACATGCTGGCGGTGGTGGTCGATGACCATGACATGGGAATCACCCACGTTATTCGCGGCGACGACCACCTGAACAACGCCGCGCGCCAGATGCTGGTCTACACCGCCATGGGCTGGGACGTGCCGGTCTGGGCGCATATCCCGCTGATCCATGGCCCGGACGGCAAGAAACTGTCCAAGCGTCACGGCGCGCTGGGGGTCGAGGAATACCAGCTCATGGGCTACCCGGCCGCCGCCATGCGCAATTACCTGGCCCGCCTGGGGTGGAGCCATGGGGACGACGAGTTTTTCACCGATTCGCAGGCACAAGACTGGTTCGGCCTGACAGGGATCGGCAAATCGCCCGCGCGGCTGGATTTCAAGAAGCTGGACCACCTGACAAGCCAGCATATGAGCGCGGCCGATGATGCTGCACTGCTGCATGAATTGCAGGCCTATCGCGCGGCAAAAGGGGCAGACCCCATGCCGGATGCCCGCAGAGCCGCGCTTTTGCAGGCCATGCCGCTGGTGAAGGAAAAGGCTAAGGGGTTTGAACAACTTCTTGATAAAGCAACATTTATCCTGTCAGATCGACCCTTGGTCCCGGATGAGAAAGCGGCGAAAGCGCTCGATGATGTATCCCGCGGTATACTGAAAGAATTGACGCCGCGCTTGCAAACTGCTACGTGGACCCGGACGGATCTGGAGGAGTGTGTCGCCGCGTTGGCGCAAGAGCATGGCCTTGGGCTTGGCAAGCTGGCGCAGCCTTTGCGCGCCGCCCTCGCCGGCAGAATGGCCAGCCCCAGCGTATTCGACATGATGCTTGTCCTTGGTCGCGAAGAGACGCTCGCGCGCGTATCGGACGTGACAGACTGAGTTGGCGCATATGCGCCGTGACCGTAGCCCGTCTGCGCGGCCATCGTGCCGGCAGGCCAGACATGAAGGAAGCGCAATGGCGGATACTGAAACGGCAAAGCTGACACTCGGCGACAAGGTCATCGACCTGCCGGTGATGAAACCCTCGGTCGGCCCCGATGTGATCGACATTCGCAAGCTCTACGCGCAAGGCGATGTGTTCACCTACGACCCCGGCTTCACCTCGACCGCGGCCTGTTCCTCGACCATCACCTATATCGACGGTGACAAGGGCGAATTGCTGTATCGCGGCTACCCGATAGAGGAATTGGCCGACAAGTCGCACTTCCTGGAATGCTGCTACCTGCTGTTGTATGGCGAATTGCCCAGCGCGGCCCAGCTGGAGGATTTCGAAAGCCGTGTCACACGGCACACGATGATCCACGAGCAGATGCACAACTTCTTCCGCGGGTTCCGCCGCGATGCGCACCCCATGGCGATCATGGTGGGCGTGGTCGGCGCGATGTCGGCGTTTTACCACGATTCGACCGATATCGGTGATCCTTGGCAGCGCGAGGTCGCGTCGATCCGGATGATCGCGAAAATGCCGACCATCGCGGCCATGGCCTACAAGTATTCGATCGGGCAGCCTTTCGTGTACCCCAAGAACAGCCATGATTACTCGGGCAATTTCTTGCATATGTGCTTCTCTGTCCCGGCAGAGGAATACGTGGTTGATCCCATCCTGAGCCGCGCGATGGATCGCATCATGATGCTGCACGCGGATCATGAACAGAACGCGTCCACCTCGACCGTGCGACTGGCGTCCAGCTCTGGCGCGAACCCGTTCGCCTCCATCGCGGCGGGCATCGCCTGCCTTTGGGGCCCGGCGCATGGCGGGGCGAACCAGGCCTGCCTGGAAATGTTGCAGACCATCGGCACGGTGGACCGCATTCCCGAATACATCGCCCGCGCCAAGGACAAGGATGACCCGTTCCGCCTGATGGGGTTCGGCCACCGCGTGTACAAGAACTTCGACCCGCGCGCGAAGGTCATGAAGCAATCCGCGGATGAAGTTCTGGGGCTGCTGGGGATCGAGAATAACGAAACCCTGAAGGTCGCCAAGGAGCTGGAAAAAATCGCGCTGGAAGACCCGTATTTCGTCGACAAGAAGCTCTATCCGAATGTGGATTTCTACTCGGGGATCATCCTGGAAGCGATGGGCTTCCCGACATCCATGTTCACGCCCATTTTCGCGCTGTCGCGCACCGTGGGCTGGATTTCGCAATGGAAAGAGATGATTTCCGACCCGGAACAAAAGATCGGGCGCCCGCGCCAGCGCTACATGGGCGCACCGCGCCGGGCCTACACCGAAATAGAGGATCGTTGATCCGGCACGCCGCCCCTTGGGGCGGCGTTTTTCATGGTGGGCGCGCTTGGCACTTGGATTTCACACGGTGCCTGTTATCTGTGGCGCATGATACAGATTTACCTCCTTGCCGCCGCGACGCTTGCCTTCCTCATGTCGCCCTCGCTGACAGAGCCGTTCACGGGCTACGCGCCCGGCAGCTTTCCCGTGGAACAGGTCGACCCGCCGGTACAGCCTGCGGGCTATGCCTTCGCGATCTGGGGCGTGATCTATATCTGGCTTGGCGTGATGGCGGCATTCGGGGTGTTGCGCCGCAAGACCGACGCGGACTGGCAGCGCGTGGCCATGCCGCTGGCGCTCAGCCTTGGACCGGGGGCGGCGTGGCTGTGGGTCGCGGGCTTCGCACCGATCACGGCGACCGTGCTGATTTTCTGGATGATGGGCTTTGCGATCCTCGCCTTGCTGCGCGCGCCCGCGCCCGACCGCTGGTGGCTGCAAGCCCCGGTCGCGCTGTATGCGGGCTGGCTGACGGCGGCGGCGCATGTCTCGCTGGGCGTGGTGCTGGGCGGCTATGGCTGGCTGAGCGCGACCGGGGCTGCGGTGCTGTGCATCCTGCTTGCGCTGGGCGTGGCGCTGGCCGTGCTGTGGCGCAAGCCGCAGGCGCCGGAATATGGCGCGGCCGTGGGCTGGGCGCTGATCGGCATCGCGGTGGACAATTCGGGCAGCAATGGCACCGTCATGGCGCTGGCACTGGCGGGGCTGCTGGTCGTTGCCGCCATGACCGCGCGCGGCGCGCTCAAAAGGCCGCCCCGTGCCGCATGACCCGATCATCTTCGCGCCCGAGGGCAGCGTGACGCGGTTGCGCGCGATCATGGCCGCGCTGCGCGACCCCGATACCGGCTGCCCATGGGACATCGAACAGGATTTCGCCAGCATCGCGCCCTACACCATAGAGGAAGCCTACGAGGTCGCCGACGCGATCGAGAAGGCCGACTGGCCCGCGCTGCAAGGCGAATTGGGCGATCTGCTGTTACAGGTGGTCTATCACGCGCAAATGGCCGAAGAGGCGGGGCATTTCACCTTTGCCGATGTGGCGCGCGGTATCAGCGACAAGATGGTCGCGCGCCACCCGCATGTGTTCGGCGACGCGGAACGCGAGAAATCCGCCGCCCAACAGGTGCAGGATTGGGAAACCGTCAAGGCCGCCGAACGCGCCGCGCGCGCGCAAGGCGGCGTGCTGGATGACGTGGCGCTTGGCCTGCCCGCGCTGATGCGCGCGGTCAAGCTGCAAAAGCGCGCCGCGCGGGTGGGGTTCGACTGGCCCGATACGGTGCAGGTGCTGGACAAGATAGCCGAGGAAAGCGCCGAGTTGGTGGAAGCGCGCGAGACGCTGACCCATGACGAGATCACCGAGGAAATGGGCGATCTGCTGTTCGTCATGGCGAATTTGGCGCGGCATTTGCAGGTCGACCCCGAAGAGGCCCTGCGCGCCGCCAATGCCAAGTTCACCCGCCGCTTTCGC
>JAAAPG010000030.1 GCA_009908405.1 Alphaproteobacteria bacterium
TTGGTGTGCATTTGTACGCCGGTGCCCCCGTTCCGCCCGGTGAGGGCGTTTCCAGTCCGAAATTGCCGCGGAAACAGGCTTTCCACATGTATCTTGCCGCGGCTTTGAGCAGCCGAAATCCCATGCTTGACGGGGTCCGGTCGGGGTGTATGACAAATAAGGGTATTCGTCATACTTGCCCAACCCTTGGAGAGACCGCCATGCGCCCCCTGATCCTTGCCCTTGCCGCCAGCGCCCTGCCGCTTGCCGCGCAGGCCGATACATTGACCCTGCAAGTCACTGGCGAGGCTTTGGCGACCGATGGTTTCACTGCGCCGGAACTGACGCGCGACGGCTGGCGCATCAGCTTCGACCGGGTGCAGGCCAGCTTTGCCGATGTTTCCGCGTGGCGCACCGATCCGCCTTTTGCCGCCGACGGCCCCGAGATTGGCGGCGCGGCGCTGGCCTTTGACGGCAGTCACACCGTGAACCTGGCCGACGCGGGCGGCGATGGCCGCATCGACCTTGCCACGCGGCCCGCAGAGGTCGGGCATTACAACGCCCTGTCATGGCAACTGGCCCCGGCCGCCGACGGCGCGCATGCGGGCTATTCGCTGGTGCTGCAAGGCACGGCCACCAAGGACGGGCAAGAGGTCGCCTTCACCCTGCGCAGCGCCGACCATGTGGCCTATGCCTGCGGCGAGTATGTCGGCGACACGCGCAAGGGCTTCGTGACCGAGGACGCGCCGGGGCAGGTCGAGATCACGCTGCACCTGGACCATATCTTTGGCCGTGCCGACCTGCCCGCCGATGACGCCATGAACCAGGGCGCGCTGGGCTTCGACCAGTTCGCGGGTGGCGGCACGCATGACATATCGCTGCAAGGCATTCATCTGGGCCATGTGGGCGAAGGGCATTGCCATGATACGACCCTGTAGCCTGCTGCTGGCGCTGGCGCTACCCGCATCCGCCTTGGCCCACGGGGCAGAGCTGACCGCGACCCCGGTGCAAGCCATTTCATTAGAGGCACGTTACGATACCGGTGAGCCGATGGCGGGGGCGCAGGTGCAGGCCTTCGCGCCGGACGACCCGCAAACGCCGATCGCCTTGGGCCAGACCGATGCGCAAGGGCAGTTCCTGTTCGTGCCAGACCCCGCTCCGGGGCGCTGGACCGTGCAGGTCCGTGCCGCAGGGCATGGCGCGATCACCTATTTCGAGCAAGGTGCAAACGCGCTGCGTGTCACGGTCGAGCGGACCCAGAATTGGGGGCAACGCGCGCTGATGGTCGCGCTGGTTGCTTGGGGTGCGCTGGGAACAGTGCTGTTTTTGCGCCGCAACAAGAGGGGATAAACGATGCATCTGGCCGATGGAATCGTTCCGGTGGGCATGGCGTTGGCAGGCTACGGGGCCAGCGCGGGCCTGACCGCTTTGTCCCTGTCACGCATCAACCGCTTGCCCGACCCCGGCGCAGGATTGCCCCGAGCGGCCATGCTGGTCACGGTGTTTTTCGCAGCCTCACTCATCGCCATCCCCGTGCCGCCCGCGTCGGTGCATCTTGTGCTCGCCGGGCTGATGGGGGTCTGTCTTGGCTGGTATGCCATGCCCGCGATTCTGGTCGGCCTGTTCCTGCAAGCGGTCATGTTCGGCCATGGCGGGCTGACCACGCTGGGGCTGAACGGGCTGATTTTCGGGCTGCCCGCGCTGGCGGCCTTCGCGCTGTGGGCGCGCATCGGCGGGCGCTGGCCCGACCTCGCCGCCGCGTTCGCGGGCGGCGGGACGGTGCTGCTGGCACTGGCGCTGTTCGCGGGCACCGTGCTGCTGGGCCTGCCTGCCAGCGTTGACCCGGCCGCAGAACGGTTGGCGCTCATGGCGCTGGTCACGGCGCATCTGCCGCTGGTGCTGGCCGAGGGCGTGATCGTGCTGGTCCTGCTGCGCGTGCTGCGCCGGGTGGAGCCGCGCCTGCTGGCCCATGCCTGACACCATCACGCCCCGCGCGCGCATCTTGGCCAGCCTTGTGCTGGCCTTTGCCGTGTCGGCGGTGACAAGCCCGATCATGCTGCCGCTTCTGGCCATGCTGGCGGGTGTGGCGCTGTGGTTGGGCCGCGCGCCATGGCGACGCCTGCGCGCGCCTCTTGTCTTGGCGGCGGTCTTTGTGCTGGGCCTTGGGTTGGCGTCCGGCACGACGGTTCTGCTGCCGCTGGGCCCGCTGGCGCTGCATGCCGAAGGGGTGCAGGCCGGGGCCATGATCGCCGCGCGGATGCTGGCGATCGTGGCACTGGTCCGCGCGCTGTTGGGGCGCCTGTCGCCGCAGGCACTGGCCGACGGGCTGCGCGGCCTGTATCTTCCGCCCGTGATGGCCGACATGACGCTTCTGACGCTGCGCTACCTGGACGACGCGCGCGCCGAACTGGCCCGCGCCGAACTGGCGCGGCGGTTGCGCGGCGGTCCCGTGGGGTGGCGCGGCTTGCCCGACCGCGCCATGATCCTTGCCGCCAGCCTGATCCGCGCGCAGGACCGGGCCGAGCGCGTCTGGGCCGCCATGCGCCTGCGCGGGCATGGCGCGCTGCGCGCCGCCGCGTGGCCCAGCGCGGGCGAACTGGGTGTGATCGGACTGGCCATGGCCTGCGCCGCGGCGCTCCTGGCGCTGGACATCGCGGCATGAGCCTGCTAGCGCTGCAGGATCTCGGCATCGGCTGGCCGGATGGCCCGCGCGTGCTGGACGGGCTGACCCTGTCCGTCGTCCATGGCGAGCGGGTCGGGCTTGTCGGCCCGAACGGCGCGGGCAAGAGCACGCTGTTCCAGACCCTTGCCGCGACCCTGCCCGCGCGGGCGGGGCAGATCCACTTCGACGGCGCGCCGGTGCAGGCCGGGCGGTTCAGCCCGAACCTGGCCATGGTGTTCCAGAACGCCGATGACCAGTTGTTCTGCCCGACGCTCGCCGAGGATGTCGCCTATGGCGCCCGCAACCTTGGCCTGCCCGCGCCAGAGGTCGCCGCGCGCACGGACCAAGCGCTAGACGCGTGCGAGCTGACGGGGCTGGAGGACCGACCCGTCCACAAGCTGTCGGGCGGCGAGAAGCGGCGCGCCTGCATTGCCGGTGCGTTGGTCATGCGCCCCGCGCTGATGCTGCTGGACGAACCCAGCGCCGCGCTGGACCTGCGCCAGCGCCGCAACCTGATCGACCTGCTGCGCGGGTTGCCCCAGGCCATGATCGTCGCCAGCCATGACATGGAATTCCTGCTGGACCTGTGCCCGCGCGTGCTGCTGATCGACGACGGACGGCTGTGCGCCGACGGACCGGCCCGCGACATATTGGGCGACGCGGCGCTAATGGCGCGGCACGGGCAAGAGGTTCCCGCGTCGCTGGCCGCCCGCTAGAAACTGTCCTTCACGTGCAGATGCGTGTGCGGCGCGCTGTCGGCGCCATGGGCGTGGCTGTGCTCTTGCCGCTCGACCGGGATCAGGAACAGGTTGCCATGCATCACGCCGCGCTGCCCCAGCACGCCATCGGCATAGGCGCGCAACGCCGCCGCCGGGCCGCGCAGGATCGCGGTTTCCAGGCAGGTGTCGTGGTCCAGGTGCACATGGCTGGTGGTCACGCTCAGCGCGTGGTGGTCATGGTGGTGGTGCATCAGGCGGCTGGCCAGGTCGCGCGTGTGGTGGTCATACACATAGGACAGCACACCCATGGCCTCCGTTTCCGGGGCCGCTTCCGACTGGTCGCGCAGCGCGCCGCGCAGCAGGTCGCGCATCGCTTCCGAGCGGTTGGCGTAGCGCCGCGCGCTGGCGAAGGCATCAAGCTCGGTGCACAGGCTTTCGGGCAGGGTGACGGTCACGCGCTGCATGGGGCTGTCCTTCCACTTGCGACATTCAACCGTGCCACGGGCGCGGGGCCGCGCGCAAGACGGGTTCAAACGTGGCCCAAGCTGCGTTAGGATGAAAGTCATGGAACCGTCGCCACCGCCCCTCATACCCCGCGCGCCAATGCCGACCCACCCGGACGACCGCATGGGCGACCAGGCTTGGGCGGATGTCATCCAGGCCATGGACCGCACCTATGCCGAGTTGGTCCAGCACCAGGAAAGGCTGGAAGCGCAGAATGCCGAGCTGGAATCGATGCGCGGGTTCCTGGAATCGGTCTTCGCGTCAGTGTCCGACATCCTGCTGGTCGTCTCGCGCAGCGGCACGGTGGAGCAGGTGTCGCACTCGCTCGCGGACCGGTTGCAGCAGGACGCGGGGGCCTTGCGCGGCACGCGCGCGGCCGGCTTGTTCTGCGACATGGCCGGGCTGAGCGCGGCGCTGGAAGACTGCCGTAGCCGCCGCGCCCCGGTCACGCTGGAGCTGGAGCTTGCCGCCACGCCCGACCCGATGCCGTACGAGCTTGTCATCTCGCCGCGCTGCGACGAGCGGGGGCGCATGGCGGGCTACGTTCTGGCCGGGCGGTCCGTGGGCGAATTGCGCCACGCCTATCAGGCGCTGGAGCGCAGCCACCACGAATTGAAGGCGATGCAGGGCCAGATGGTGCGCAATGAAAAGCTGGCCTCGCTCGGGCGCTTGCTGGCGGGCGTTGCGCATGAATTGAACAACCCGATCAGCTTCGTCTATGCCAACGCCCACGCGCTGGAACGCTATGCCACCAAGTTCGAAACCTATTTCGACCGCGTGACGGCGGGCGCCAGCCGCGCGGACCTGATCGCGCTGCGCGAGGAGCTGCGCTTGGACCGCGACCTGCGCAACATGCGCGAGGCGATCCACGGCGCGCGCGACGGGGCCGAACGGGTGCGCGACATCGTCGCCGATTTGCGCCGCCTGTCGGCGGGCGGCGATGGCGAGATGACGAGCTTCGACCTGGTCGAGGTCGCGCGGGTCGCCGCCGACTGGGTCAAGCGCGGCCGCGCGGGCGGCGTCACGCTACGGCGCGAAGGCTGCGAGTCGTTGATGGTCACCGGCCGCGCCGGGCATATCCAACAGGTGGTCATGAACCTTGTGCAGAACGCGCTCGACGTGCTGGACGGCCAGCCCGACGCCGCCCTGTGCCTGCGTCATTTCACCCAAGGCGACGTCGCGGTGCTGGAGGTTTCCGACAACGGTCCGGGCATAGCACCGGACGTGCAGGCCACGATTTTCGACCCGTTCTTCACCACCAAGCCGGTGGGGCAGGGCACGGGGCTGGGGCTGTCGATCAGCCACAAGATCGCGGAAGAACATGGCGGCAACCTGCGGCTGTGCCCCGAGCAGGCGGGCGGCGCGTGTTTCCGGCTGGAACTGCCATTGTCGCAAGCGCCGGGGGCATCATGAACCTGCTTTGGTTGCAAGCATCCGGCTGCGGCGGCTGCACGATGTCGCTGCTCTGTGCCGAGGACCCGGACGTCTTCGACAGTTTGCAGGACGCGGGAATCACCGTCCTGTGGCACCCGGCGTTCAGCCTTGAGAGCGGCACGGAGGTGCGCGCGACACTGGAGCGGATAGAACGCGGCGAGATCCCGCTGGACCTGTTCTGCGTGGAAGGGGCCATCGCGCGCGGGCCGCGCGGCACCGGGCGGTTCCAGATGCTGTCGGGCACGGGCCGGTCGATGATGGACTGGGTCACGGCGCTGGCCCCGCACGCGCGCCATGTCGTGGCCGTGGGGTCCTGCGCGGCCTACGGCGGCGTGACCACGGCGGGCGACAACCCGTCGGACGCGGCGGGTTTGCAGTATGAGGGCGCCCATGACGGCGGGGTGTTGCCCGCGGATTTCCGCGACAAGTCCGGGTTGCCGGTCATCAACGTTGCGGGCTGCCCGACCCATCCGGGCTGGGTGCTGGAAACGCTGATGTTGCTGGCCGACGGCGCGCTCGGGGCGGATGACCTCGACAGTTACGCCCGCCCCCGTTTCTATGCCGATCATCTTGTGCATCACGGCTGTTCCAAGAACGAGTTCTACGAATACAAGGCCAGCGCGACCGAATTGTCGGAGATGGGCTGCATGATGGAACATCTGGGCTGCGTCGGCACGCAAACCGTGGGCGATTGCAACATCCGGCCGTGGAACGGGGCGGGGTCGTGCACCTCGGGGGGATACCCCTGCATCAACTGCACCGCGCCCGAATTCGAGAACCCGCGCCACGCCTTTACCCAGACGCCCAAGGTCGCGGGTATCCCGGTGGGGCTGCCGACCGACATGCCGAAAGCCTGGTTCATGGCGCTGGCGTCACTGTCCAAGGCTGCCACCCCGCCCCGGCTGGCCGAAAACGCGACATCGGACCGGCTGGACGTGCCACCCACCGTGCGAAAGCCGCGTTCATGACCGACGCGCGGCTGGTGGTCGGCCCGTTCAACCGGGTCGAGGGCGATCTGGAAGTGCATCTGGACGTGACCGATGGCGCGGTGGCCAGCGCGCGTGTCAACGCGCCGCTCTTTCGCGGGTTCGAGCGTATGCTGGAAGGCCGCGACCCGCGCGACGCGCTGACCATCACGCCGCGCATTTGCGGCATCTGTTCCATCAGCCAATCCGCCGCCGCCGCGCGCGCGCTAGGCGCGGCGCAAGGGCTGGACCCGACGCCGCAAGGCGCGCGCGTTGCCGCGCTGATCCACGCGGTCGAGAATACCTGCGATCACCTGACGCATTTCTACTTGTTCTTCATGCCCGATTTCGCCCGCCCGGTATACAGCGCGCGCCCGTGGCACGGGCAGGTGGCCGAGCGGTTCACCGCCATGCAGGGCTCTGGCGCGCGCAACGCCTTGACCGCGCGTGCGAAACTGATGCATATCCTCGGGCTGCTGGCCGGGAAATGGCCGCATACGCTGGCCATCCAGCCCGGCGGGGTGACACGCCGCCCAAGCGCCGCGGAGCGCGTTCGCATCCGTTCGGACCTGCGCGGCTTTCGCCGGTTCCTGGAACGCGACCTGTTCGGCGCCCCGGTCGAGGATTTCGTGGCGCTGGCGTCGCAAGACGCCGCGATGGACTGGGGACACGGCGATGCCGGGCTGTTCCTGCGGCTGGCCGCCGATCTGGACCTTGCCGCGCTGGGCCGCGGCGGCGGGCGCTACCTGAGTTTCGGCGCCTATCCCATGGCCGATGGGCCCGCCTTCGCGCCCGGCCTGTGGCAGAACGGCAAGCTGCGCGCGCCCGATACCGACGCGATCCTAGAAGATGTCAGCCATGCCTGGATGCTGGGCGCGTCCGCGCATCCAAGCCAAGGCGTGACCGAACCCGATCTGGACATGCGCGACACGGCCTATAGCTGGTGCAAGGCGCCGCGCATGGGCGGGCGGCCCCTGGAATGCGGCGCGCTGGCACGGCAGGTGATCGACGGTCACCCCCTGGCGCGCGATCTGGCCGCGCAGGGCGGCGGGGTGCTGGCCCGCGTGGCCGCGCGGCTGCTGGAAATCGCCCGCACCCAGCTGCTGATGGAAGAGCTGGCCCAAGGCATCGACCCGGAGGCGCGTTTCATGCAGCGCGCCGACCTGCCGCGCGATGGGCAGGGCGTCGGGCTGGTCGAGGCCGCGCGCGGCGCGCTGGGCCATTGGCTGCGCATCGAGGACGGGCATATCAAATCCTACCAGATCATCGCGCCGACGACGTGGAATTTCAGCCCGCGCGACGCGGCCGGCACCCCCGGCCCGCTGGAGGCCGCGTTGGTGGGCGCGCCGGTCGCACCGGGAGAGGACACCCCGATCGCCGTGCAGCACATTGTGCGCAGCTTCGACCCCTGCATGGTCTGCACGGTGCATTGAGATGGGGCAGGGGCCTGCGTCTTGCCATGGCATGGGGGCGCTGCCCCCGTCACCTTCGATGACCCCCCCGGAGTATTTGGAGCAAGATGAAGCATGAGCGCGCGTGGCTGGTCCATCCGGGTGCGCGGACAGGTGCAAGGGGTGGGGTTTCGTCCCTTCGTCTGGACCCTGGCGCAGCGCTTCGGGCTGCGCGGGCGGGTTCTGAACGATGCCGAGGGTGTGCTGATCGAGGCCGCGGGCGCGCGGGTCGAGGCCTTCGCCGCCGCGCTGCGCGATGAAGCCCCGCCCTTGGCGCGGGTCGATGATGTCGAGATGGTGGCCACTGATATCGCCGATTTGCCCGCCGCGTTCGAGATCGTCGCAAGCACGGGCGGCGCGGCGCGCACGCGCGTGACGCCCGATGCCGCGACCTGCCCGGCCTGCCTGGCCGAGATCGCGGGCGACGGGCGCCGCGCGGGTTATGCGTTCACCAACTGCACCCATTGCGGCCCGCGCTTTTCCATATTGAACGCGCTGCCCTATGACCGCGCGCAGACCAGCATGGCGGGGTTCGTGATGTGCGCCGATTGCGCCGCCGAATACGCCGACCCCGCCGACCGCCGCTTCCATGCCCAGCCTATCGCCTGCCCGGCTTGCGGCCCGCGCCTGTGGCTGGAACGCGACGGGGCAGAGCAACCGGGCGAGGCGCTCGCGCTGGCGGCGCAGGCCTTGCGCGCGGGTCAGATCGTGGCGGTCATGGGCCTGGGCGGGGTGCACCTGGCCTGCGACGCGCGCAATGACGCGGTGGTCGCGCGGCTGCGCGGGCGCAAGCGGCGCCCGACCAAGCCCTTCGCGTTGATGGGTGACATGAGGATGATCCGGGCCTGCTGCGAGGTCACGGAGCAAGAGGCGGCGCGCCTTGCGGACCCGGCGGCCCCCATCCTGCTGTTGGATTGGCCGGGCGGCGGCGTCGCGCCCGCCGTGGCGCCGGGGCAGGCCACGCTGGGCTGGATGCTGCCTTACACGCCGCTGCACCACCTGTTGCTGGAGCGGGTCGGCGGCCCGCTGGTCCTGACATCGGGCAACCTGTCGGGGGAGCCGCAGGTCACGACGCTGGACGGCGCGCGCCGCAAGTTGTCGGCATTTGCCGATGCCTTCCTGCTGCATGATCGTCCCATCGCGCGGCGGCTGGATGATTCGGTCGAGCGGATCACCCCGCATGGCCCGATGGTGTTGCGGCACGCACGCGGGCGCGCGCCCGGCACCACGCCGCTGCCCCCGGGCTTCGAAGACGGGCCAGAGGTTTTGGCCATGGGCGGGCAAATGAAAGGCGCGCTGTGCCTGACCCGCGGGGCAGAGGCGCTGCTGTCGCACCATCTGGGCGATCTGGACGATGCCCTGACATGGGATGAATACCAGCGCGCCATGGCGGATTACGCGGCGCTGTTCGACCACAGCCCCGCGCGCGTGGCCGTGGACCTGCACGAGGGGTTTCGCCCCACGCAAGCCGGCCGGGCCCTGGGCCTGCCGGTGGTCGCGGTGCAGCACCATCACGCGCACATGGCCGCCTGTATGGGCGAGCATGGCTGGCCGCGCGACGGCGGCGCGGTGGCTGCGATCGTGCTGGACGGGCTGGGGCTGGGGCCGGATGGCACCATCTGGGGCGGTGAGCTGCTGCTGGGCGACTATCGCCGGGCAGAGCGGATGACCTGGCTTGCCCCGGCGCCTTTGCCCGGTGGCGACGCGGCGCAGGCGCAGCCGTGGCGGAATGCCCTTGTGCGCCTGGACATGGCCGGGCTGGGCGCGTTGGCCGACCAACTGTTCGCGGAGATGCCGCGCGCGGGCGTGCGCCATGCCGTGGCGCAGGGTCTGAACGCGCCGCGATCCAGCTCTGCCGGGCGGCTGTTCGACGCGGTTGCGGCGCTACTGGGCCTGTGCCCGGCGCGCCAGTCGCACGAGGCAGAGGCGGCCATGGCGCTTGAAGCCTTGGCCGCGGCGCATGGCCCGGCAGAGCCCTACCCCTGTGGCGCGACCACGGGCCCGATCGCCACCGATACGCTGTTTCGCGCCATCGCCGCCGACCTGGCGCAGGGCGCGGCGCCGGGACGCATCGCCGCGCGGTTCCATGCCAGCCTGGCGGACGCATTCTGTGCCTCCGCGCGCGCGCTGGTCGATGAAGGGCGCGCCGCAGCCATTGCGCTGACGGGCGGGTGTTTCCAGAACGCGGTTCTGTTGTCGGCCTGCATGGACAGGTTGTCGGGCTACCGCGTGCTGCACCATCAAAACCTGCCCGCGAATGACGGCAGTCTGGCCTTCGGACAGGCGCTGGTGGCACTGGCGCGCAACCCGCAGCTGAAAAATGGTGAGGTTTGCTGTTGAAAAAGGTTCCGCCGTACAAGCTGTACGGTTGGTTTGTTGTCACGTGGCGTATTCGAGACTGGTTCGATGGCACATGGACTGCCGTCGGGACCGCCTTCGCCGTTGTCGCAAGGCCATTGCCAACGGGTGGCCTGATCCGAGATCGGTCCAGGCGTTCTATTGTGTCGCTTGGAGCAAGTCGCGCAAACCGGTTTCCCAAGTTTGCGCGACTTGCTTTCGGAAACCGGTCTGTTTGGCAGGCGCGTTGCCGTGCAGTGGCGCGTTGAAAATCTTGTGCGGGCTGCGGATTTCAGAATTACCGGACAGCCGTTTCAGCAATTTCCGGACAGCTTGGGCACGGCTGCTCCTCTGCCTGCAGTTCAGTTTCTGATGTAAGTATGCGGCGCGGACCGCGGCTATGCGGCCTTGACGGCGCTTTTCGTTTTGTCTTTCGGCTTCCAGTCCCATGGCAACAACTCATGCAGGCGTGAGAGCGGCATATCGGAGATGCGGGCGATGACATCGGCGAGCCATGCTTGGGGGTCGATGTCGTTGAGCTTGGCCGTGCCGATCAAGGTGTAGATCGCCGCCGCGCGCTGGCCGCCACGCTCTGATCCAGCGAAGAGCCAAGCCTTCCGGCCGAGGGCTACGCCGCGCAGGGAACGTTCGGCGGCATTGTTCGTGAGGCAAACCCGCCCATCCTCGAGGAACCGCGTGAAGCCGGGCCAATGTTTCGGGGCCAGGAGATAGTCGATGGCCTTGGCCACCTTGGCATGTTTTGACAGAAGGGCGCGCTCGCCGCGAAGCCAGCGCTTCAGGTCCGCGACCAGCGGGACCGACTGGCGTTGCCGCATCTCCAACCGCGCCTCCGGGGTCTGCCCGTTGACCATGCGCTCGATCTCGAACAGCGCATCGATGCGCTTCACCGCCTCGACCGCGATCGGCGAGATCTCTTTGGCCGACTTGCCCTTGCGGATGTTGGCCTGCACATCAGCGAGCTCGAAGAACTTGCGCCGTGCGTGTGCCCAGCACAGGGCCGACACCACCGGTCCGGGCTGTCGAGCGGCCTCGTAGAGCTGATTGTACCCGGCATAGGCGTCGGCCTGAAGGATGCCCTGCCAGCCTGTCAGGTGTTCCATCGGATGCTCGCCAGCCCGATCGCGGGAGAAGCGGAACACGACCGCAGGCGGCGCGGTCCCGTCGAAGGGACGATCATCGCGCACATAGGCCCAGAGCCGGGCGATTTTCGTGCCGCCGCGGCCAAGAAGCGGCACCGTGGTGTCGTCACCATGCAGCCGGGCCGCTGTAAAGACATGCGCCTCGATCAGGGTGTTCAGCGGCTTCAGCAACTCGGCCACCGCGCCGACCTGATCGGCGAGCGTGGAGAGGCTGAGGTCCACGCCTTCACGGGCATAGCGTTCGGCCTGACGGTTGAGGGGCTGATGTTGGCCGTATTTCTCGAAGACGATCATCGCCAGAAGGCTGGGTCCGGCCCATCCCCGCGGGATCGGATGGAAGGGTGCCGGGGGCTGGGTGATCTTCTCGCAGGCCCGGCACGTGAACTTCTCGCGGACCGTCTGGATCACCTTCCACTGGCGGGGAACGACCTCCAGCGTCTCGGTGATGTCCTCGCCTATTTTCACGATACGATCGGATCCGCAGCACGAACAGGTGCTGGGGGCCTCGACCACCACGCGCTCGCGCGGCAGATGCTCGGGGAAGGCTTTCTTGACCGGCTTACGCCGCTCGAAGGCGCCGACCTTCGTTGTCTTCTGTTCAGCCCGCACCCGATCCTCAGCGGCATCCTCGATGAGGTCTCCAAGCTGGAGTTCCAGCTGGTCGAGCAACTTGGCGCTGCGTTCCGCGCTGCGGCCATACTTGTCGCGCTTGAGCAGCGCGATCTCGAGCTTGAGGCCGGCGATCATCGCCTCGGAAGTCGAGACCACCGCGCGCGCCCGTGCCAGATCGGCTTCGGCCGCCGCCGCACGCTGCTCCGAAGCCGCGAGCGCGGCGCGCAATTCTTCGAGTTCCGAGCGGGCTTCTGACATGGCAACTGCCTACCATATCCGCCCGCCAAGGACCAGTAAAACAAGGGCTTTCCAGCTGATTTATCCAACCCTCGCAGGGCGTTGCGTCCAGCGTGGATTACGCCAGTCTATCCCCTCGAGAAGATAGCCGAGCTGCGCCGCCGAGACCTGAACAGCCTCCCCAGAGCCGCCCGCGGGCCAGATGAACTTCCCAGCCTCAAGCCGCTTTGCATAAAGCGACATGCCCACCCCATCATGCCAGAGCAGTTTCACGAGATC
>JAAAPG010000126.1 GCA_009908405.1 Alphaproteobacteria bacterium
GGGGCGGGGCTATTCCGCCGCCACGCGCGCCCCGCCATATTGCCAATAGGCCGCGCAGGCGCCTTCGGAACTGACCATCAGCGCGCCAAGCGGCGTTTCCGGCGTGCAGCCGGTGCCGTATTGCGGGCAGGCGGTGGGCTTCATCCGCCCGGTCATCACCGACCCGCAGGCGCAGCCTTCGGGTTCGGGCACGTGGCGCGGGCCGGCCGCATAGCCCACGCCGAATTTCTCTTCGGCGTCATAGGCCGCATAGGCCGGGCGGATGCGCAGGCCCGACGCGTCGATCTCGCCCAGGCCGCGCCATTCGAAGCTTGGGCGGCGTTCATAGACATCGGCCATGGCCGCGATCGAGGCGGGGTTGCCATGCTCGGGCACCACGCGGGCATACTGGTTTTCGACCTCGGCACGCCCCTCGGCGATTTGGCGCAGCACCATGGCGACCGCCTGCAGCAGGTCCAGCGGTTCGAACCCCGCGACGGTGATCGGTTTGCCGAAATCTTCGGCAATGAAATCATAGGGGTGGGTGCCGATCACCATGCTGACATGGCCGGGGCCGACAAAGCCGTCAAGCTGCATATGCGGGTCGCCCAGCAGCGCGCGCAGCGGTTCGGGCACGGTGATGTGGTTGCAGAATACGGTGAAATTGCCCAGCCCTTCGCGCGCGGCGGCCTGAATGGCAAACGCGGTCGAGGGGGTCGTCGTCTCGAACCCCAGCCCGAAGAACACCACTTCGTGGCCCGGGTTGCGGCGGGCGATTTCCAGCGCGTCGAGCGGGCTGTAGACCATGCGGATATCGCATCCCCGCGCTTTTGCCTGCATCAGCGACCCGCGGGTGCCGGGCACGCGCATAGCGTCGCCGAAGGTGGTGAAAATCACGCCGGGGCGCTCGGCGATCTCGATGCATTCATCGACGCGCGCCATGGGCAGCACGCAGACCGGGCATCCGGGGCCGTGTATGAACTCGATCCCCTCATGCACCAGCTTGTCCAGCCCGAAGCGGAAAATCGCATGGGTATGCCCGCCGCAGATTTCCATGATGCGCACCGGCTCTGCGCGCGTGGCCCCGATCCGGTCGGCAAGCGCCGCAATTTCCGCCAGCAGGTTTTTCGCCAGCGCCGGGTCGCGGAATTCGGTGACGTGTTTCATGGCTGCTCCTCCAGTGCTTTTTGGCCCGCGGCCATGGCGTCAAGCTCTTCCTGCGCCTCGCCCAGGTCGCGCAGCGCGTCGAGCGTGCGCGCGGCCTCGTCCTCGTCGATGATCGCCATGGCAAAGCCCACATGGATCAGCGCCCATTGACCTACAAGCGCGTCCAGCGCGCCCGTGGCGACGGGGGCGAGGCTGACCTCGCGGCGCACGCCGGATACATCGGCCATGCCCATCAGCCGGTCGGCATCGGTTACGGCCGTGATCTGGCCGGGAATCCCAAGGCACATGGTCTATACCTCCTCGTCGGTTGCGGCGCTCTGGCCGGTGGGGTCGTCTATGCCGTAGCGGTCGATCTTGGCGCGCAGGCCCACGCGGCTGAGGCCCAGCTCGGCGGCGGCGCGGCTCTTGTTCCAGCGGTGGCGGGTCAGGGTTTCGCGCAGGATGCGCATTTCCACCAGTTCCACGCGGTCCTTCAGGGTGCCATCGCCCGTCAGGATCGGCCCGAGGCTGCGATCCGCGCCGTCCTCGGCTGGCTCTGCCTGCAGGATGTGGCGCGAGATCACGTCGGCACCCAGAACCGGGTCCTGCGCGAAGACCAGCATCCGCGTGACCTCGTTCTCCAACTCGCGCAGGTTGCCGGGCCAGTCGTAATTTTCCAGGAATTCCAGCGCCGTGTCGTCGAAGCCGCGCACCTGTTTGCCATGGGTCGCCGCCGCGTCGAACAGCGCGGCCTGTGCCAGGATGGCGACATCGCCGCGCCGCCCGCGCAAGGGCGGCAGGGCGATTTCGCCGGTGGACATGGCATAACCCAGATCGGTGCGCAGCCGCCCGTCGGCCATCAGGCCGCGCAGATCGCCGGTCAACCCGCAGATCAGCCGCAGCTGTGTGCGCACGGCCTCGTGTGCGCCAAGCGGTTGGAACGCGCCATCGGCCAGCACCCGCATCAGCGCCATTTGCAGTTGCGGTCCGAGCGTTTCGACACCGCCCAAATACAGCGTGCCGCGGTCGGCCTTTTGCAGCAGCCCGATGCGGTTCGTGGTCAGCCCCGCCACCGCGCCGCGCTTGGCGCCGAACAGCTCCAGCTCCAGCAGTTCCGCAGGCAGCCCCGCGCAATCGAGCGCGTAGAACGGTTTGTCGGCGCGCAGGCTGGCATGGTGCATCGCCTGCGCAAGCGCGCGTTTGCCGGTGCCCGCGTCGCCCGTCAGCAGCACCGGCACATCGAAACTGGCGTATTGGCGCGCGGCCTCGATCACGGCATTCATGCGCGATTGCGGGCTGCGCAGGATCGCGTCGAAGCCCTGCCGCTCGCGCAGGTCGCGGCGGCGCTTTTCCAGCTTGGTTTCGGTCGTGCTGCCCAGGTGCTTCATTTCCAGCGACAGCCGCTCATGCTCGCGCGTCATGGCGAACAGCTCGGCGGCGTTGCGCGCGGCGATCAGCAACTGTTCCGGGTGCCACGGCTTGGTCAGGAACTGGTAGATCCCGGCGGCATTGATCGCGTCGGCCATGTCGCCCGCGTCGGTATAGCCGGTGATGATGATGCGCACGATCTCGGGCCAGCGCTCGCGCATGTCGGTCAGCAACTGCACGCCGGTCGTGCCGGGCATACGCTGGTCGCAGAACACCACCTGCACCCATTCGTCCGCCAGCAGGCGCAGCGCATCGTCGGCGCCGGTGGCGGTCAGCACGTCGAACTCGTCCTCCAGCGCCATCCGCATGGAGGCCAGCGAATGCGGCTCGTCATCGACGACGAGGATGGAGGGGCGCGCCGCGCGTGTCATGCCCGCGCCTTGCCGGCCAGACCGGCGCGCAGCCAATCCAGCCACGTGTCCATCCCCTCGCCCGTGCGGGCCGAGACGCGCAGCACCGTGATGTCGGGGTTCACGCGGCGCAGGTTGGCCTCGTACGCGTCCAGATCCGCATCGCAATGCGGGGCAAGGTCGGTCTTGTTGAGGACCGCGACCGTGGCGGCGGTGAACATGTCGGGGTATTTCAGCGGCTTGTCCTCGCCTTCCGTCACCGACAGGATGGCGACCTTGGCATCCTCGCCCAGATCGAACGCGGCGGGGCAGACAAGGTTGCCGACATTTTCGATGAACAGCAGGCTGTGCGCGGACAGCCGCAGGTCATCCATCGCGTGGCCGACCATGTGCCCGTCCAGGTGGCAACCCTTGCCGGTATTGACCTGCACCGCGCGCGCGCCGGTGGCGCGGATGCGGTCGGCATCGTTGCTGGTCTGCTGGTCGCCCTCGATCACGGCAAGCGGGTGGTCGCCCAGCGCCGCGATGGTCTTGCACAAAAGCGTCGTCTTGCCAGAGCCCGGCGACGACACGAGGTTGACCGCGAAGCTTTGCAGCGCGTCCAGAACCCGGCGGTTCGACGCGGCGTGGATGTTGTTCTTGGCGAGGATGTCACTCTCGACAGAGATCAGGCGCTCCTGCGTCATGCCCGGCACGGTGACGCCAGCGTCCCCGGTGCCGTAATGGTGGTGGTCATGCGCGTGGTTGTGGTCGTGACCATGGGCGTGATGATGGGCGTGCCCGTGGTCATGCGTATGGGGATGCGCGTTCGCGTGGGAATGCGCATGGGCCTTGCCGTCGATCTTGGGGCCGTCGCTACAGCCGCACACAGTGCACATTACAGCACCTCCATATCCTTGATCCGCATTTCATCGCCGCCTTGCGGCATCAGCTTGCCACCGCCGCAGCGCGGGCAGGGGTCCAACCGGTCGTCGATCTCGACCTCTGCCACGCAATCGTAGCACAGGGCGCGGCCCGGCAGGTCGATCATTTGCAATTCCGCGCCTTCGGCCGGGCTGCCGCGCATGACAACGTCGAAGGCGAATTCCAGCGCCGGTTTCTCGACTCCGGCAAAGCGCCCGATTTCCAGCCGCACGCGGGTCACCCGCGCGAAGCCCTGGGCCTGCGCCTGTTCTATGACGGTGCTGCGAATGCCTTCGGCCAGTGACATCTCATGCATGGGCGGGCTCCGCGATCCGGGTGGGCAGGCAGGGATCTTGCAGCGCCACGACCAGCCGCGCAAGCGCGGGGTCGCGCAGGTCGCACAGCGTGGCCCGCAGCGTGCCACCCGGTGCCAGCATGTGGTCGGTCGGGGTGCGGCGCGTGACACCGCCGACCAGCCCGTCCTGCACGGTCAGGCGCAGCGCGTAGACCCCGCGCGCGGCGGGCACCAGCGCCGTGCCATCGGCGCGCTGCACCGGGGCTGGCAAGGCACCGCGCGCGGCGCCTTCGGCATCGCGGATGCGGCCCAGCAGCCGCCACAGCGGCCCGCGCCCCTGCGCGGCCTCTGCCTGCTGCAACAGCGGGTCATCGGCGTGGCGCATGGCTGGACTGTTTTCAACCGTTTCCGCGTCGGCGTCCACATTGGCCGCGCAGGCAAAGGGCAGGGGCGGCGCCGCGGCCGTCCGGCCCGGAAAGCGCGCCCGGATCGCGCAGGCCAGCGGGGCAAGCCCCGCGCCGCTTTGCAACCATTCTTCCAACGCGTCCGGGCGCGGCCCGCCCCAAAGCGCGGGCGACAGATCGCCCATCGCCTGCCAATTGTCGGGCAAGGGGGTGGGCGGCAAGCCGCAGTCGCGCGGAAGGGTCACGCACAGGGCCAGCAGGTGGTCGCGCAGCACCTCGCGCGCCAGTGCGGTCATCGCATCGGGTGACACGTCCACCCCCGCCGACAGCCGCGCGGCCATGCCCTGCGCGGCCCCGCACAGGTTGAACAGCCGCGCCAGCAGGTTGGCCGCTTCGGCGGGTGTCTTGCCTGCCAGCAACCGGCCCAGCGGCGGGGGCGCCGGCAGGTCGAAGGACCAGCCGCCCGCCGTGGGGGATATGACCAGTTCGCCGTTCACCCGCTCAGACCTGCCCGGTGATAAAGGCGCGCCGCTCCAGCGGGCGGGCCTTTTGCATCTTGGGCGCTTCGGCGCGCGGCACCTCCGGCTTTTGCGGCACCAGCGGTTCGGCGGCGTCGTCCAGCCGTTCCAACGCATTCGGGTCGAACAGGCCCAGCATGACCGCATGCGCCACGTCCACCGCCTGCACCTGGCTGGCAAACTCGCTCATGGGCGAAAACAGCGAACAGGCCTTGTAGCCGCCGACCATCTCGCGCGTGTTGTGGATGAACTCGTAGCTGCCAGAGGGAAAGCCGATGATCTCCTTCGCGCCCGCCGTCAGCGCCGACCACGCATCGTCCGGCCCGGCGAGCAGCACAAGGTTCATGAACCACGGCGCGACCAGCACGCCCAGGTAATGCCCCTGCCATTCGGTGAAGCCCACGGCCTGCACATGCAGCGAGTGATTGCACATCGGAACATCGCGCATCTTGCCGTTGTAGATTTCGCGGAAATCGGCCTCCAGCCGGGCCACGGCGGCATCCATCGCGCTTTCGCCCTGGCCGTCGTCGCGCAGCACCATGAACTGTTCCGGCGCGGCGCCGCAGCCGGGGCAGGTCCAGTCCTCGGGCAGGGCGGTAAAGGGCGTGCCCACGCCGATCTGGCGGCTGTCATCGCCCTGTGCCGGGTCATAGACCTGCCAGCAGATCTTGCATTCCATCACTGCCTGGGCCGAGATCTTGGCGCCCGCGCCCAGGTAGGACCCTTCGAACCCCGGCCCGCTCATTGGATTGCCCCGATCACGTCGCGGATGCGCGCGGCGCTGTCTGACAGGTCCTCTGACGCGGCGATGGCGACCTCGGGCATCTCGGTCACTTCCCACGTGTCCAGGATCAGCGTGTCGCTGGAGTTGAAGAACTGCACCCGCCAGACATGCGGCACCGCCGCCGCCGTGATCCGGCAGTTGCCATAGCCGCGCGACAGGATCGTGACCGCGCCGTCGCCCATGGCCATGGCCATGTGGTCCAGGTCTTCGGGCGTGTGCGGCAGTAGCGTCAGGTTCACGACATGGACGGGGGCGTCGCGGGTCCAGGCGCGGGATTTGTCCATCAGCTCTTCCAGCAGCGCCGGGGCGTTGACCACGCCGGGCGCGCCGGGCGCATCGGGCGTGGCGGCGCGCTGGGGCACATGGGCGCGCGCCACGGCCTGTTCGGGCACCGGGCCGATTTCGCACATGTCCACGCCCGCGCCCCGCAACACCCAGACGCCGGCAAACACGCTTTCCTGCACCGCGATGGCGGGCACGCCGCGCAGCTTCATCGACACTTCGCCCTGGCCCAGCGTGTCGGCCAGGAACTTGCGCGCCACGTCGCTCAGCTCGGCCAACGAGACCTGCGCGCGCCCGCCACCCTCGGCCACCGTGTCGCAGGCATGCGCGATCTGGTGCAGCACCGCCAGCGCGGGCGCGACAGAGGCGGGGTCGTCCACCTCTGGCGTGTGGGGGGTGTAGGTGCGCATGCCCGAGGGCAGGGCGATGTATTCCAGCGTGTCATCCTCGGCCTGGGTGCCGGGGCCGAAACCGGTGGGTGGCAGAACGAAGGGGGTTTGCATTACGCGTCACTCTCGGCTGGGGTGGACAGGATTTGCGGAACACGGGCCATGTAGTCGTCCCAGTCCCGGATCTTGGCGATGCCGCCCAGGAAGCGGTCGCCGTCATAGAACAGGAAGCCGGGGGTTTTCAGCACGCGCGTCGCCTCGCGCAGCCCCGCTTCGATCGCGTCGCCGACCAGCGCGCAGTCGAAGCGGTCCCGGAACGCCTTTTGCAGTTCCGGCAGGATCACGGCGGCATCGCCGGTTTCCAGGTTGCGCGCCGGATCGCCCGGAATGAACAGGCAATGCAGGCCGGGCTGCGCCAGATGCGCGGCCAGGTCATCGGCATCGGCCAGATGGGGCCAGCCCATTTCGTCGGTCAATCGGGTCAGAAGCGGGTGGGACATGGTTCCTCCTGTCAGCCGGTGGAATGGCCCGCGTCGAGCGCGGCTTGCAGATGGGGCGGCAGTTGCGGCGCGCGGGCGTCCAGATCGGCAAAGGCATCGCCCGCGTCGCCGCCCGCCATGACGGCGCGCAAGCCGTCGAGCGCGGCCATGATCTGGCGCGCCTCGGCCTCGGAAATCACCTCTCGGGCGCAGCCCAGATGGGTCAGGACCCATGTGCCGGGGGCCACGTCGCCCAGAAGCGACAGGTCAACGGTTTCGCGCTGCGTGCCATCGGTGCAGGTCGCGGCAATGCCGTCGACCGCGACGATCTGCATCGGCAATCCCACACACATCGCGCTTACACCTTGACCGGGAAGAACCGGTCGTCGCCGGTGCGGCAGGCCGCGTCCTCTGACGGGCGGCCGCCCTCATAGGCGTCGCGCGTCAGCGACGGGTCGGCCAGATCATGCGCCACGGTCTGGCCCGGCTGCACATCGACGCCCCAGGCGCGCAGGCGGTCCACGGCGGTCTGCACCGCGGGCGCGACGCGGCTGGCGGTCAGCGGACGCAGGCCGCCGCCGTAATCTTCCAGTTCCACCGGCTGCACGCCGATCAGGAACAGCCGCTCGGGGCAGCGCCCCAGAAGTTGGGCGGTGGCGATGACGTCCTGGAACCCTGTCTGGTGCAGGCTCATCTTCTTGGCGCCCATGAAGGCGGGTACCTCGTCATCCTCGACCAGTTTCATGGTGCCCGGCTCCAGCCCGTAATCGACCGCGTCGAAGACGATCAGCGCATCGGCGGATTCCAGGAAGGGCAGCAGATACAGGCCCTGCGTGCCGCCATCGAGGATGTGCACGTTTTCGGGCAGCGCCCAGTTCTGCGACAGGTGTTCGACGCAGCGCACGCCGAAGCCTTCATCGGCCCACAGCAGGTTGCCGATACCCAGGACAAGGATGTTGGTCGGGTTGGTTTTGCTGGCCACGGGGTCCTCCATCTTGCCGGGCTGGCTGACTGCGGGCTTTGCACCTGCAGTCGAATACACCCTACAACTTTCCATGTAGCCGGGATGCAAGTTTCTTGCACATGGCCAGAAAAAACCAAGTTCTTGAAATAAATAGTTTATTCCGGCATTCCATTGCATGCCGCGCTGCGGCGCGGTGCAAGGATACTTTCCGGAATCCCGGCTTCCGGTCACTTTCCTTGCAGGCCGGACATGCAAAACGGCCCCGCAGGGCCGTTTCAAGGGGCTGATTCACCCAGGCTGTGTGCCGCCCTAGTCGGGCCGGTCGTCCTTGAAGGTCCGGTGCCCAGAGATCATGGTCGACACGATGGACTGGCGCGACATGATATCCTCGCGCACCGCCACGTAGATGTGGATGATGACGAATACCAGGATCGCCCACATCCCCATCCGGTGCAGCATGTGCACGTCCAACGAATTGCCCGCCAGTTCTATGACCCAGCCCGCGATCGAATACATCCAATGGCTTTTGCCCAGACCCTCGGCATACAGCGCAAAGCCCGTCACGATCATGAAGAGCGTGGCCACGGTGATGAAAAAGAACATCGCCATTTGCGCCAGCGGGTTGTGCCCCTCGTATTTCTTCGGCTCGCGTTCCAGAAACATATACCAGCGCAGCTCGAACCAGACCTCGGCCCAGAAATGGCGTTTCCAGAACGGAAAGCTGAACAGTTGCTTTGCGTGGTGGTTGCCCACAAGCGCCCAGTAGGCCCGCCCGAAGAAGGCCACGGTCAGCACCATCCCGGCGGCGAAATGCGCGAACCGCAAATAGCCGAAAAAGAACTGGTAGGTGGCTTCGGCCCCCGAGAAACTGGGCAACGGCTGGCCGATGAAATAGCCGGTGATGCACAGCACCAAGATGGCCAGCGCATTGACCCAGTGCCAGATGCGCACCGGTGCTTCATACACGTAGACAGAGGTCTGCTTGTGCGTGCCCGCCTTGTGAAACGGCGTGTCGGTGTCGGGTTGAACGCTCATGTCATCCCCCTTATCGCACGCGCACGGTGGTCAGCTCGTCGCCATCGGGCGACATGACATGCGTGGAACAGGCCAGGCACGGGTCGAAGCTGTGGAGCGTGCGCAGCACTTCCACCGGTTCGTCCGGGCGTTCCATCGGCGTGTTCATCAAGCTGGCCTCGAACGCGCCGATATTGCCTTGCAGGTCGCGCGGGCTGCCGTTCCATGTGGTCGGCACCACGCATTGGTAATTCTCGATCCGCCCGTCCTTGATGCGAATCCAGTGACCAAGCGACCCGCGCGGCGCTTCGGTCATGCCCACGCCCTTGGCTTCCTTGGGCCATGTCTTGGGGTCCCATTTCTCGACATTGGCGGTGTGCGTGTCGCCGTTCTTGATATTGGCGACCAGCTTGTCGAAGAAATACTTCTGCAGGCGCCCGCAATATTCCGATTCCAGCGCCCTCGCCGCCGTGCGCCCGAGGGTCGAGAAGACGGCGTCGAACGGCAGGTCCATCGTGCGCAGAAGCCCGTCGACCTGGTCCTTGATGTCCTCGTCCCCCTTGGCGTAGCCCACGACATAGCGCGCCAGCGGCCCCGTTTCCATCGCGTGCCCGCGCCAGCGGGGGGCCTTGATCCAGCTATATTTTGCCGCCTCGTCCAGCTCCTCGATGTTGGTGCGCGTGCCCTTGGCGTTCGGCCCAAGCTCGTACTGCGCTTCCGAGATTCCGTCCCACGGGTGCAGGCCGCGGCCCGGCTCGCCATAGGTGTACCAGCTATGATCGACGAATTCCTGAACCTGTTCCGGGTCGCGCACATCGACATCATGTACTTCGTTCAGCTTGCCGTTGATGATCGCGCCACGCGGCAAATGCATGTTTTCCGCGCTGAAGTCATTGGCGTTTTCGGGAATGTCGCCATAGGCCAGGCAGGCTTGCGACGACAGGCCGCCGCCATGCAGCCATGTGCGGTAGAAATTGCCGATGGCGATCACGTCGGGGATATAGACGTTGTTGTTGAACTCTATGCAGCGGTCGATGATCGACGACGCAAGGTTCAGCCGCTCCATGTTGATGGCGCCGGTGGCACCGACGCTGTCCATGTTGATGGGGCAGGGCACGCCGCCCACCAGCCAGTTCGGATGCGGGTTCTTGCCGCCGAAAATGGTGTGGATCTTGACGATGTCCTTTTGCAGGTCCAGCGCTTCCAGGTAGTGCGTGGTTGCCATCAGGTCGGCTTCGGGCGGCATTTTATAGGCCGGGTTGTCCCAGTAGCCGTTCTTGAAAATGCCAAGCTGGCCCGAATCCACGAATTTCTTCAGCCGGTTCTGCACGTCGCGGAAATAGCCGGGGCTGGACAGCGGGTGCGCGGGGCTGACCATCTGCTGCAACTCGCTGGTCTTCTTGGGGTCGGCGCGCAGCGCGTTGATGGGGTTGACCCAGTCCAGCGCATGCAGGTGGTAGAAATGCACGATATGGTCGTGGATTTCCAGGTTCAACTGCATGATGTTGCGGATGGAATTCGCGTTGTCCGGGATCTGGATGCCCAGCGCATCCTCCACCGCGCGGACGCTCGTCAGCGCGTGTGTGCCGGTGCAGACCCCGCAGATCCGCTCGGTAAAGGCCCAGGCGTCGCGCGGGTCGCGGCCCTTCAGGATCACTTCCAGCCCGCGCCACATGGTGCCGGTGCTGACCGCGTTGCGGATAATGCCCTGGTCGTCCACGTTTATCTCGCAGCGCATGTGCCCTTCGATGCGGGTGACAGGGTCGATGACAACCCGGCGCCCGGAATTGTCCATCGTGTAACCGTTCGGAGTTTCCAGCATGGTTTACGCCTCTTCCTTCTTGGCCTTGGCGGCCTTTTCGTCATCCTTGACCGCGTTGGCGTGGCCTTGCGCCTTTTGCTGCGCGCGTTTCAGCGCCGACAGCGCGGCATGGCCGGCAACGCCCGCGCCCACCGCGCCCACGGCGGCCAGGCCCACGCGGTCGGCATTCGCCTCGACCCCGAACTGGGTCACATCGGTCACGCGGTCATAGAAGCTGCCCTGGTCCCAGAAACCGTCCTCGGAACAGCCGATGCAGCCATGGCCGGACTGGATCGGGAAGCTCACGCCTTCGTTCCAGCGCACGGTGGAACAGGCGTTGTAGGTGGTCGGACCCTTGCAGCCGACCTTGTACAGGCAATAGCCCTTGCGCGCGCCCTCGTCGTCCCAGCTTTCGACGAATTGGCCCGCGTCGAAATGCGGGCGGCGGTAGCACTTGTCGTGGATGCGCTGCGAATAGAACATCAGCGGGCGGCCCTGACGGTCCAGCGCGGGCATCTTGTCGAAGGTCACCATGTAGGTGATGACACCGGTCATGACCTCGGCAATCGGCGGGCAGCCGGGCACCTTGATGATGGGCTTGTCTGTGATGACCTTGTGAATGGGTGTCGCCTGCGTCGGGTTCGGCGCGGCGGCCTGCACGCAGCCATAGGACGCGCAGGCGCCCCAAGCGATGATCGCCTTGGCGTCCTTGGCGACCTTCTTCAGCTTGTCGAGGAACGGCTTGCCGCCCGAGATGCAGAACATCCCGTCCTCGTTCAGCGGCGGGTTGCCCTCGACCGCCAGGATGTAGTTGCCCTTGTATTTCTTGATCGTCTCTTCCAGCGCGGCCTCTGCCTGATGGCCGGCCGCGGCCATCAGCAGGTCGTCATAGTCCAGGCTGATCATCGACAGGATGACATCCTTGGCCAGCGGGTGGCCCGACCGGATGAAGCTTTCCGAACAGCAGGTGCATTCCAGCCCGTGCAGCCAGATGACCGGCGTGCGCGGCTTGGTTTCCATCGCGTTGGCGATCTCGGGCACGAAGGCCGGGCCAAGCCCTAGGGCGGCGGCGGTCAGCGAGCAGTACTTCATGAAGCTGCGCCGGGTAATGCCCTGCGCGCGCATCACCTCGTAAAAGGTTTCGATTCGCTCGGTCGTGGTGTCTGGCTGGGTCAAAGCGGCCTCCTCCGGTGCTGATCTGGCGTATTGCCCAAAAAAATGCGCCAATCTGCCGCGCCATGGCAGGAAAAAGACATGCGGCGCGCCCGCACGGCTAAGCGGTTGTTTTGGTGTGCCTTTGTATGCAAGCGGCGCAACACCGCCCGGTGAAGGCACTTCCAGTCCGAAACTGCCGCGGAAACAGGCTTTCCACATGTATCTTGCTGCCCCGGCAGGCAGGCCAAAACCCGCGCTTGACCGGTGCCTGCGTCAATGTATGACAAATGGGGATATTCGTCTTACACTGCTTGTTCATACCGGAGAGACCGCCATGCGCCCCCTGATCCTTGCCCTTGCCGCCAGCGCCCTGCCGCTTGCCGCGCAGGCCGATACATTGACCCTGCAAGTCACTGGCGAG
>JAAAPG010000211.1 GCA_009908405.1 Alphaproteobacteria bacterium
CCCGGTGGGAAATTGGCCGCCAAGACCAACGCCGCAGAGGCTTAGGGCTTTTATTTTTGCTCAAGGCATGAAAAGGGGACGTGCCAAGCGTGACACCAAAAGCAGGAGAGCGGTGATGAAAATTCGCGAGGCATATACATTCGACGACGTGCTTTTGGTGCCCGCGGCGTCCAACGTCATGCCGACATCGGCAGACACCAGCACAATGGTAACACAGAGCATACGGCTGAACATGCCGCTGCTGTCTTCGGCCATGGATACGGTAACGGAAGCCCCGATGGCCATCGCCATGGCGCAGGCCGGTGGCGTCGGCGTGATCCATCGCAACCTGACGGTCGACCAACAGGCCGAGGCCGTCCGCCGCGTGAAGCGCTTCGAATCCGGGATCGTTTACAACCCCGTCACGCTGACCCCGGACCAGACCCTGCGCGACGCCAAGGCCCTGCAAGCCAGCTACAACGTGACAGGCTTTCCGGTGGTGGACGATCAGGGGCGTGTGCTGGGCATTGTCACCAACCGCGACATGCGGTTCGCCAGCGGCGATTCCACCCCGGTCAAGGCGATGATGAGCGCCGACAACCTGGCCATCCTGCGCGAACCCGCCGACCGCGAGGAAGCGCGCAGCCTGATGCAGGCGCGCCGTATCGAGAAACTGCTTGTCACCGATGCCGAGGGGCGCCTGACCGGCCTGCTGACGCTGCGTGACATTGACCGCGCCGTGCTGAACCCGACCGCCTGCAAGGACGACCTGGGCCGGTTGCGGGTGGCGGCGGCCAGCACCGTGGGCGACGCCGGCTACGAGCGGTCGATGGCGCTGATCGACGCGGGCGTGGACCTCGTCGTGATCGACACCGCGCATGGCCATTCCGAAGGGGTGGCCAAGGCGGTCGCGCGGATCAAGGCAGACGCGCCCGACGCGCAAGTCATCGCGGGCAACGTGGCCACCGCCGACGCGACCCGCGCGCTGATCGACGCGGGCGCCGATGCGGTCAAGGTCGGGATAGGGCCGGGGTCCATCTGCACCACGCGCGTTGTCGCCGGGGTGGGCATGCCGCAACTGACCGCGATCATGGATTGCGCCGAGGCGGCGGGCGACGTGCCCATCATCGCCGATGGCGGGATCAAGATGTCGGGCGATTTCGCCAAGGCCATCGCGGCGGGCGCAAGCTGCGCCATGGTGGGCAGCGCCATCGCGGGCACGGATGAGGCACCGGGCGAGGTTATCCTGTACCAGGGCCGCAGCTTCAAAAGCTACCGCGGCATGGGCAGCCTTGGCGCCATGGCGCGCGGGTCCGCCGACCGGTATTTTCAGAAGGACGCCGCCAGCGACAAGCTGGTGCCCGAAGGGATCGAGGGTCAGGTGCCCTACAAGGGGGCCGTGGGCACCGTGCTGCACCAGATGGTCGGCGGCTTGCGTGCCGCCATGGGCTATACCGGCAACGCCACCGTGGCCGAGATGCGTGGCGGCTGCGAATTCGTGCGCATCACCAATGCCGGGCTAAAAGAAGGCCATGTGCATGATGTTCAGATCACCCGCGAAAGCCCGAATTACCGGATGGGATGATGCAGGCGCTGGCCGAGCTGACTTTCTTCGGGGATATCCCCAGTCTGACCGCGGCGCTTGTCGCGGTCTTTCTTGTTGGGCTGTCCAAAGGCGGGCTTGGGGGGGCCTTCGCGCTGATGGGCGTGCCCATCCTGTCGCTGGTCATGTCGCCGGTGCAAGCGGCGGCGCTGCTGTTGCCGGTGCTGTTGATGATGGACGGCGTCAGCCTGTGGGCATGGCGCGGCTGGTTTGACCGCGCGACCCTGTGGCACACGCTGCCCGGCGCAGGCTTGGGGATCGCACTGGGCTGGATCACGGCGGCCTATACACCCGAAGCCATGGTGCGTTTGCTTGTCGGGATCGTGGCGCTTGGGTTTGTGGCGCGCATGGCGCTTGCGCGGCGCAACGGCGCGGTCGCGGCACGCGGGCAAAGCCGGGCGCGCGGCACACTCTGGGGCGGCGCTGCGGGCTTCACCAGTTTCGTGGCGCATGCCGGTGGGCCGCCCTTCCAGGTCTATGCCTTGCCGCTTGGCTTTGACCCGCGCATCTATACCGGGACCACGGTGATCTTTTTTTCCGTCGTCAACGTGGTGAAGCTGGTGCCCTATGCCGCACTGGGCCAGTTCAACGCCGTGACGCTGACAAGCGCGCTGGTGCTGCTGCCGCTTGCCGTCGGCTCGACCCTGCTCGGGGCCCAGGTGGTGAAACACCTGCGCGCAGAGGTGTTCTACCCGCTGATGTATGGCATGATCGCATTGGTCGGGCTGCGGCTTGTCTGGGACGGGCTGGCCGACCTTCTGGGCTGAAAGGACACAGCATGACAACCGCCGCAGACCTGATCGCCCGTTTCGGGCTGGCCCCCCACCCGGAAGGCGGCTGGTATCGCCAGACATGGATTGCCGACGCCGACGGCGACACGCGCCCCGCGGGCACGGCCATCCTGTTCCTGTTGCAAGCGGGCGAGCGCAGCCATTGGCACCGGGTCGATGCCACGGAGATCTGGCATTTCCACGCCGGCAGCCCCTTGGCGCTGTGCATCTCCGCAACCGAGCATGGCCCGGCCACCCGCACCGTGCTGGGCGATGCGGGCCAGGGCCATGCGCCGCAGGCCATCGTGCCGCCGCATCACTGGCAGGCCGCCGAGCCCTTGGGCGACTGGTCGCTGGTGGGCTGCACCGTGTCGCCCGCCTTCCGGTTCGACGGCTTCACGCTTGCGCCACCGGGCTTCGACATTCCCAAGGGCGCTTGACGCGTCATGGCGAAGGGCCTATAGGCCGCGTTGTCATGCCCGGAATCGGGCGATGGCCTGTTCGGCGTGTGCAACCCCATAGCTTCGTTCGGGGTGTTCCGCGCCAGCGGTGCGGATAAAGACGTTTGGGCATTCTCTGGCGGGCGCATTTGCGGTCCCGGTCGAAGACCAGAGCTCTGACCGGCATCACCAAGACGTGGGCAAACCACGGACAAATGAAAGGACATGCGATGAACCTGATCGCACAGCTAGAGGCCGAGCAGATCGCTGAACTCGGCAAGACCATCCCGGATTTCAAGGCCGGCGACACCATTCGCGTCGGCTACAAGGTGACCGAAGGCACCCGCTCGCGCGTGCAGAATTTCGAAGGTGTCTGCATCAGCCGCCGCCACGGCACCGGCATCGCCGCCACTTTCACCGTGCGCAAGATCTCCTTTGGCGAAGGCGTGGAACGTATCTTCCCGCTGTATTCGACCAATATCGACAACATCCAGGTGGTGCGCCGCGGCAAGGTACGCCGTGCGAAGCTGTATTACCTGCGGTCGCGTCGTGGCAAATCGGCGCGGATCGCCGAGAAAACCAACTACCGTCCGCTAAAAGACAAAGCCTGAGGAGCGCGACCATGAAAGCTGATACGCATCCCGATTATCACATGATCAACGTCAAGATGACCGATGGCACGGTTGTCCAGATGCGCTCGACCTGGGGCGCCGAAGGCGACACGCTGTCGCTGGACATCGACCCCTCGGTGCACCCGGCCTGGACCGGCGGCAACACCCGCCTGATGGACGCCGGCGGCCGCGTGTCGAAGTTCAAGAACAAGTACGCCGGTCTGGGCTTCTAGGCCTTTTCCAACACCGAACCAGAGGGCGCAAGGACACCGGTCTTTGCGCCCTTTTTCGTGGCGACCGTCCGCTTGCACCCGGCCCCGGCCCGGCATAGATGTGCCTTTCGAACAGGCAGGGAACGAAACGTGACGCATATCATCACCATCGGCAACGAAAAGGGCGGGTCGGGCAAATCGACCATGTCGATGCATGTATCGGTTGCGTTGGCGCGGATGGGCTGGCGCGTGGCGGCGATGGACCTGGACCTGCGCCAGCTCAGCTTCGGGCGCTACATTGAAAACCGGCGCGCATTCCTGGCGCGCAGCGGGATTGACCTGCCCTGCCCCGGCTTCATGGCCCTGCCCGAAATGGACGAGGGCAGCCTGCCCAAGGGCGCGAACCTTGCCGATGCACGGATGAGCGCGGTTCTGGAAGCCGTGCAGGACAGCGCCGATTTCCTGCTGATCGACTGCCCCGGCTCGCATACCCGCTACAGCCAATTCGCGCATTCGGTGGCCGACACGCTGATAACACCGATCAATGACAGCTTCATCGATTTCGATCTGCTGGCGCGCACCGATCCGGACACGGGCCGCGTGATCGCGCCGTCGATCTATTCCGAAATGGTCTGGAAAGCGCGGCAGACCCGCGCCGAAGCCGGAATGCGCCCGCTGGACTGGATCGTGCTGCGCAACCGCCTTGGCACCACCGCCATGCACAACAAACGCAAGGTCGGCGCGGCGTTGGAGGAGTTGGCCAAGCGCATCGGCTTTCGCATCGCGCCGGGCTTCAGCGAACGGGTGGTGTTCCGCGAGCTGTTCCCCAAGGGCTTGACGCTGCTGGACCTGAAGGACGTGGGCGGCGAGACGATGACCATGTCCCATATCGCCGCGCGGCAAGAGCTGCGCGACCTGCTGATCGCGCTGGACCTGCCCGGCGTGACGGTCAGTGTCTGATATGCCCGCGCTGTGGCAGGGCTTGGTCGCGTTCCAGTTGCAACGCGTCGTAACGCTCGCTTAGGCGGCGCGGCATGCCCTTGATGGACAGGATCGCGTCCAAGGCCAGTGACGGGCGGGTGGTATTCGTACTCGGTTTCATGGTGACTGCCTCGTTTTTTGGTGCATCAACCATGATTGCCGGTCGGGGCAGAAATGCGGCAGGGTTTGGGTTTTCGCCGACCCTTTTAGGGTGACTTTACGGCACCGCCCCACAACCCGTGGCAGGTATCACACCGCGATCAGGAAATAGGTGATCGCCGGAAACGCCACCAGAATTCCCACCCGGATCAGGTCGGACGCCACGAAAGGCAGCACCGCGCGATAGGTGTCGGTGATCTTCGTTTTCGGGTCCATCGCGTTGATAACAAACAGGTTCATCCCCACGGGCGGGGTAATCAGCCCCACTTCGACCACGATCAGCACCAGGATACCGAACCAGATTGCGACCATTTCCAGGTTGGCCCGCTCCAGTGCCAGCGAATTCACCCGGCGCAGGCCCAGCGCGCGGGTCTGCTCGCGGGTCAGTTCCGCGCCTGCGGCCAGCGCGTCCTCGATACTTCGTAACATCTCTGGTGCCAGGTCCACCCCCTGGCGAAAGGCTTCGGCCGCGCGGGCCGCGTGCAGGTCGGCCATGCTGATGAAGTTGAAATCCAGCTCCATCATGACCGGCCAGAAAATGGGGATGGTCAGCAGGATCATCGACAGGCTGTCCATGACACAGCCCAGCAACAGGTAGAAACACAGGATAATCAGCAGCACGATAATCGGCGCATAGCCCTGCGCGCCGACGAATTGCGCAATGCTTTGGGGCACCTGCGTCAGCGCCAGGAACCCGTTGTAAAATGCCGCGCCGAAGATGATGAAAAAGATCATCGCGCTCGACCGCGCGGTGACAATGAAGCTTTCGGCCAGTGTCGCCCGCGTCAGCCCGCCATTGGCCCAAGCGATCAACCCGGTGCCGAAAGCCCCCACGGCGGCCCCTTCGGTGGGGGTGAACCAGCCCGCGTAGATGCCGCCGACCACAAGGCCGAATACCAGCAGCACCGGCCAGATTTTGAGCAGTGCCGCCATGCGTTCGCCCCATGGCATGGGCGGGCGCAGCCCGGCCGCGTCAGGGTTCATCCGCACATAGATGGAAATGACGATCACATAGCCGATTGCCGCCATGATACCGGGGACAAAAGCCGCCAGGAACAGCTTGGCGATGTTCTGTTCGGTCAGGATGGCATAGATCACCAGCACCACCGACGGCGGGATCAATATGCCCAAGGTGCCGCCCGCCGCCAGCGTGGCGGTGGAGAACCCGCCCGCGTAGCCGTAACGTTTCAATTCCGGCAGGGCCACGCGGCTCATGGTGGCGGCGGTGGCCAAGGACGACCCGCAGATCGCGCCGAACCCGGCACTGGACCCGATGGCGGCCATGGCCACCCCGCCTTTGCGATGGCCCAGAAAACCGGCCGCCGCCTGAAACAGCGCCTGGCTCATCCCGCCAAGCGTGGCGAAATGGCCCATCAGCAGGAACATCGGGATAATGCTCAGCGAATAGCTGGCGAAGGTGGTGAATGTTTCCGTCTCCAGCCGCCCGAGCGGGACAAGCGTGCCGCCCGTCACCCAGATCAGCCCGACCAGCCCGGTCAGGAACATTGCCAGCCCGATCGGCACGCGCAGGAAGATCAGCGCCAGAAGCGCCGGGAAGGACAGGATGCCGATGGCGATGTCGCTCAATGTTCGGCCTCCCCGCCGTCCCCGATGATGTCCCGGCCGCGCGCCACTTCAACCGCGCGCACCCAGACCATGTAAACCGCGACGACAACACCGGCCCAGGCCGCGACGCTCGACGCCGCGTAAGCCCACCAGACCGGCCATTCCAGCAGGTAGGTGGTCTGGCCCGTGCCCATGCGCGCCGAAGTTGCCACCTGCAAACGCCACGCGATCAGCACCAGCGCGACCGCCAGCGCGAGTTCCGTCAAAAAGCGCAGCACCCGGTTGACCCGCGCGCTGAGGAAGGACGTGAACACATCCACCCGCGCATGGCCCACGGTCAACTGGCACAGCGGCAAAAAGCAAAACAGCGCAAAGGCCATGCCCATTTCCGTTATCTCGTAATCGCCAAAGATGGGGCCGATGCCGCTGCCCAGCGCCCATGCGGCAAAACCGGGGGCCAAGGCCTGCACAATATCGGTATGCAGCACCGTGTTGGCCTGCCGCCCCAGGATGGAGATACAGGTCATCAGGACCAGCGCGGTCAAGACCGCACCGCCCAAAAGCGCCATTCCGCGCGCAAGCCGGGAAATGAACCTATGCATGAGGCGTATCTATCGCATTTGCGAGCGAGGAACAGGGGCGCGCAAGGTCACGCGCCCCGACGATCAATTGCTGGCGGCGTAGTCGTCCATCAGCGCACGCGCCCGGTCGATCAGCGCCTGACCATCCTTGCCGCGTTCGGCCATGTCGGCGACCCAACGCTCGTAAATCGGCGCGGACAGGTCGGCCCAGTCGGACACGGCATCGGCCCCGATGGTGATGATGTTGTTGCCCATCTCATCCGCCATCTCGCGGCCCGGCGCGTCGTAATCCTGTTGCGTGCCCCCGGCAAAGACAGAGAATTCCAGCCCGGAATTCGAGTCGATCACCTCTTTCAGATCGTCCGGCAGCCCGTCATACCGCGCTTGGTTCATCGCCAGAACGAAGGTGACGGTATACAGCATGTTACCGTCGAATTCGGTGTGGTTTTCCACCAGTTCCGGAATGCGCAGCGACGGCGCCACCTCCCACGGCATCACCGCACCGTCGATCACGCCTTTGGAAATCGCTTCGGGCGATTGCGCGATGGGCATCCCCACGGGCGTCGCGCCCAGGGATTCCAGCAGTTGCACGGTCAGGCGCGACGGGCCGCGCAGTTTCATGCCTTCAAGGTCGGACGGGGTCTCGACCGGGTCGGCGGAATGGATCACGCCGGGGCCATGCACCCATGTTCCGATCATTTTCACATCGGAAAATTCGTCCTGCATTTCCTCTTCATACAGGTTCCAATAGGCGTAGCTGGCCGCGCGGGCATCGCTGACCATGAAGGGCAGCTCGAAGACCTCTGTGCTGGGAAAGCGGCCCGGCGTCAGCCCGACCACGGTCCAGATCACGTCGGCCGTGCCCGACGCGGCCTGATCGTAAAGCTCGCCCGGCGTGCCGCCCAGCTGCATGCTGGGAAAACGGTCCACCTTGATGCGGCCATCGCTGTCGGCTTCGACATTGTCGGCCCAGACATCCAGAATATGCGTTGGCACATTGGCCTGTGCAGACAGGAAATGATGCAGCCGAAGCGTGACATCCTGCGCGAGTGCAGGGGCCGCGCCGAAGCTTGCGGCCCCGGCCACAGCACCGCCCATCAGCCCAAGCAGGGTTCTGCGATAGGTCATGTTTTCTCCTCCCATGAATAAAGTTGCATTAGCAACTATCAATTTGAAAGCACAAGACTGGCTTTCATGCCAGTGTTTTTTCGACCGAGCGGTTGATTTTGCGCAGCCGCCCCCCGCACCCTTGCGCAGTCTGCCACGGAGCGGCACTCTGCCCAAAGGATAAAATCGGGGGCGACACATGGGCGGTCAATTGAACGAGTTCGACGCGATCCTGAAGCTGTGCCCGTTACGGTCCGGCGCGTTCATCGTGACGGTCTTTGGCGATGTGGTCCTGCCCGGCGATGGCGAGATGTGGATCGGGCACCTGATCGACCTCTGCGCCGACCTGGGCATCAGCGAGACCCTGGTGCGCACCTCTGTCTCGCGGCTGGTCGCAGCGGGGCAATTGATCGGCACGCGGCAGGGGCGGCGCAGTTTCTACGCCTTGTCACCGACGGCCCATGCCGAATTCCAGGATGCCGCGCGGGTCATCTACACCGCTCCGCAAGAACGCCCCTGGCGCTTCCTGTTCTTCCCCGCCGGACACAGCCCCGACATGCTGGATAAGCTTGGCAACTCGGTTGGCGTTCGGCCCGGCGCGTGGGGCGGTTCCCGAAGGCGCGGTCGCGTTCACGGCCCATGCCGATGGCGCGCGCGCCGATCTGGCCGAACTACTGGCGCAGGCGTTTCCGCTAGAGGCCTTGGCCCAGGACTATCACGCCTTTTGCGCCTTGGAGCAGACCATTTCGGCCCGGCCCGCCGCGACCGCGAAAATGGCCCTGCAAGCGCGGCTGGTCCTGACCCATGCGTGGCGGCGAATCGCGCTGCGCGCGCCGCGCCTGCCGGCGCATGTCCTTCCGGACGGATATCCCGAACCCACGGCAAGGGCGGCCTTCGGGCGCGCTTATCTCGCCCTATGCCCTTTGGGCGAAAAATACGAGGCGGAAATTTTATCCATGGACCGCAACAAGTTATCCGACCGGACGCGCATGATTGCCGACCGCCGCGCGGCGCTGTCCGACCCAAGCTGAGAAATGCGGCACAAAATACACATTATTTTTCTTCATTTTGTGACACGTTTCGGGTATACACGAAATACAGGTCGCATCATGCCTTGGGAGGGGCTGGATGACACAGGCTTACATCTGCGACGCGCAACGCACACCGATCGGGCGCTATGGCGGCGCCTTGTCATCGGTCCGCGCCGATGACCTGGCGGCAACCCCGCTACGCGCCTTGGTCGCCCGCAATCAGCATGTAGATTGGGCGGCGGTGGATGACGTGGTCATGGGCTGCGCCAACCAGGCGGGTGAGGATAATCGCAACGTGGCGCGCATGGCGGCTTTGCTTGCCGGTCTGCCGGTCGATGTGCCGGGGATTACCGTCAACCGCCTGTGCGCCTCGGGTCTGGACGCGGTGGGCATGGCCGCGCGCGCCATCCGAGCGGGCGATTGCACGCTGATGCTGGCGGGCGGTGTCGAGTCGATGAGCCGCGCGCCCTTCGTCATGCCGAAAGCGCAGGCGGCGTTTTCCCGCGCGGCGGAAATATTTGACACGACGATCGGCTGGCGCTTTGTGAACCCGAAGATGAAAGCGCAATACGGCACCCATTCCATGCCCGAGACCGCCGACAACGTGGCCGCCGATTGGAACGTGTCACGCGCCGATCAGGACGCCTTCGCTTTGCGCTCGCAAACCCGCTGGGCCGCGGCGCAGGACACCGGGCGCTTCGCGGATGAGCTTTGCCCGGTCGAGGTGCCGCAACGCAAAGCGGACGCGTTGGTCATCGACCGCGACGAGCACCCCCGCCCGGACACGACCGCCGACGCGCTGGCCAAGCTGCGCGGCATCAACGGGCCTGACCTGACGGTCACGGCGGGCAATGCCAGCGGTGTAAATGACGGCGCGGCGGGGCTCTTGCTGGCATCGGACGCGGCCGCAAAGGCCAACGGCCTGACCCCGCGCGCCCGCGTCGTGGCCTCTGCGGCCGCCGGTGTGCCCCCCCGTGTCATGGGCATTGGCCCTGTCCCGGCGGTGCGCAAGGTGCTGGCTCTGGCGGGGCTGACCATGGACGACATGGATGTGATAGAATTGAACGAAGCCTTCGCCGCCCAAGCCCTTGCCGTCACGCGCGAACTGGGCCTGCCCGATGACGCCCCGCATATGAACCCCAATGGTGGCGCGATTGCCATGGGGCACCCGCTTGGCGCATCCGGTGCGCGGATGGTGGCGACCGCCACATGGGAATTGCAGCGCCGCCAAGGACGCTATGCGCTCTGCACCATGTGCGTGGGCGTGGGGCAAGGCGTGGCGCTGATACTGGAACGTGTCTAGGAAAGGTAAGCCAAGATGTATGCACAGATGGTGACATCCGAAGCAACGCAGGACGACCCAGAAAAGCTGGCCGCGTTTCAGGCGCGGATCGACGCGGGCGAAAAGATCGAACCCAAGGAGTGGATGCCCGAGGGCTATCGCAAGACGCTGATCCGCCAGATCGGCCAGCACGCGCATTCCGAGATCGTGGGCCAACTGCCCGAGGGCAACTGGATCACCCGCGCGCCCACGTTGGAGCGCAAGGCGATCCTGCTGGCCAAGGTGCAGGATGAGGCGGGCCACGGGCTATACCTGTATTGCGCCGCCGAAACACTGGGCGTGTCGCGCGACGAGCTGACCGAGGCGCTGCTGGCCGGGAAGATGAAATATTCCTCGATCTTCAACTACCCGACGCTGACCTGGGCCGATATCGGCGCTGTGGGCTGGCTGGTCGATGGGGCGGCGATCATGAACCAGGTGCCCCTGCAACGCACGTCCTTTGGCCCCTATAGCCGCGCCATGATCCGAATCTGCAAGGAAGAGAGCTTCCACCAGCGGCAGGGCTTCGACATAATGCGCAAGATGGCAACGGGCACGGACGCGCAGCGCCACATGGCACAGGATGCGCTGAACCGCTTCTGGTATCCCAGCCTGATGATGTTCGGCCCGTCCGACAAGGACAGCGTGCATTCCGCGCAGTCCATGCGCTGGAAGATCAAGATGAACACCAATGACGAGCTGCGCCAGAAATTCGTCGACCAGACGGTGCCGCAGGCCGAATACCTGGGCCTGACCGTGCCCGACCCCGACCTGCGCTGGAACGCCGAAAAAGGCGGCTATGATTTCACCGAGCCCGACTGGTCCGAGTTTTTCGAGGTCCTGAAAGGCAACGGCCCCTGCAACGCCGAGCGCTTGGCCGCGCGGCAAAAGGCGTGGGATGATGGCGCTTGGGTGCGAGGCGGGTTGATGGCGCATGCGGCGAAACAGGCCGCAGCCCCTGTTGCCGCCGAATAGGCGGGGGCGCTGCCCCCTGCGCCCCCGGAGTATTTTTGGCAAGATGAAGAGGCAATGCGATGTCGGCTGAATGGCCCTTGTGGGAGATTTTCATTCGCGGCCAACACGGGCTGAACCACCGCCATGTCGGCAGCCTGCACGCGCCCGATGCCGAGATGGCCATGCGCCATGCGCGGGACGTTTACACGCGGCGCAATGAAGGGGTGAGCATCTGGGTGGTTCCTTCTGCTGCGATCACGGCGTCCAGCCCTTCGGATAAGGGCCCGATGTTCGAGCCGTCGCAGGACAAGGTGTATCGGCACCCCAGCTTTTTCGACATCCCCGACGAGATTGGGCATATGTGATGGGCGCTGTTTTGGATCTGGACGCGGCCTTGGTCGAGGGGCTGTGCCGCATGGGCGACAGCACTTTGGTGTTGGGGCACCGGGTGTCGGAATGGTGCGGGCACGCGCCGGTGCTGGAAGAGGACATCGCGCTGGCCAATACCGCGCTGGACCTGATTGGCCAGACGCAGATGTGGCTGGGGTTGGCGGGTGATGTCGAGGGACGCGGGCGCAGTGCCGATGACTTGGCCTTCCACCGCGATGTTTGGGAGTTTCGCAACCTGCTGCTGGTCGAGCGCCCGAATGGGGATTTCGGCCATACCCTGATGCGGCAATTCCTGTTCGATGCGTGGCACCAGCCGATGCTGGCGGGATTGGCGCAATCACAGGATGCCCGCATTGCCGAGATTTCTGCGAAGGCCGGGAAGGAAGTGGCCTATCATCTGGAACGCTCTGCCGACCTGGTGATCCGGTTGGGGGATGGGTCAGATGAAAGCCATGCGCGAATGCAGACCGCGC
>JAAAPG010000169.1 GCA_009908405.1 Alphaproteobacteria bacterium
GTATTCGACACGTTCGACCGCGTGAAGCTGGTCTTTACCGATGGTGTGTTCGACGCCGCGGCCTCTGACCCGCTGGCGCTGGACGGGGTCGAGATTGAACTGTTGGCAGATGCCGCCAAGACCGACCTGCACTGGGCCCGCGACCTGTATGGCGCGCTGGACGCCCGCGCGCAAACCCCGGTGGAGCGGCCGCTCGCCAGCTTCAACACCGCCTATGCCACGCAAGGCGTTCTGATCCGGGTGACGCGCACGCCCGCCAAGCCGATCTCGCTGATCTATCGCCGCAGCGCGACGGATGCGGATGCGATGCTGCACCATGTCATCCGGGTCGAGGCCGGGGCAGAGGTGACGCTGCTTGAAAACGGGGCGCTCGCCGCGCGGTCGAACACGATGATCGAGGCCGACCTGGCCGAAGGCGCGACGCTGCACCACATCCGCAGCCAAGGCCGCGACCACGCCCGGCTTGGCGCGGCGCATGTCTTTGCGCAACTGGGCGCGCAGGCGCAGTTGAAAAGCTTTACCCTGACCGTGAACGGCCAGTTGACCCGCAACGAGGCGCAGGTCTGGCTGGATGGCGAAGGCGGGTCGTCGCACCTGGCCGGGGCCAGCGTCGGTGACGGCGCGTTCCACGCCGATGACACCGTGTTCGTCGCGCATAACGCGCCCGCCTGCGAAAGCCGTCAGGTCTACAAGAAAGTGCTGCGTCACGGCGCGGTCGGGGTGTTCCAGGGCAAGATCCTCGTGGATCGCGTGGCCCAGAAAACCGATGGCTACCAGATCAGCCAAGCCCTGCTTCTGGACGAGGACGCGCAGTTCCTGGCCAAGCCGGAGCTGGAAATCTACGCCGATGATGTGCAGTGCAGCCATGGGTCGACCTCTGGCGAGATCGACGCGACGCAGCTTTACTACCTGCGCGCGCGTGGCCTGCCAGAGAGCGAGGCAAAGATGCTGCTGGTGCTGGCCTTCCTGGCCGAAGCGCTGGACGAGATCGCCGATCCCGATCTGGCGGCCGACCTGCGCGACCGTCTTGAAGCATGGTTGCAGCGCCATAAGTAACGCAGGGCAGGGGGCGGTGCCCCCGTCTGGCCCTTGGGCCAGACACCCCCGGAGTATTTTTTGGCAAAACAAAGCAGGAGCGGGCGGCGCAATGTCCCTGACGCAAAACATACTGCGCAGTTACCGTGACCCGGCGCGCGTTGTGCGCGGGTTGGCGCAGGGCGATTTGCGCGAACCGCAGGTCATGTTCTTCGCGCTTCTGGCCTGCGGCCTGATTTTCGTGGCGCAATGGCCCGGCCTGTCACGGGCGGCCACGATTGATCCGTCTGTCACGTTCGAGCAGCGGATGGGCGGCGCGATGTTCGGGATCATGTTCCTGTTGCCCTTGATCCTCTATGGCTGCGCGGCGGTGTTGAAACTGGGATTACGTGTCGGCGGGGCCGCCGTGCCCGGTATTCTTGTCCGTTTGGCGCTGTTCTGGTCGCTGTTGACGGTCACGCCGCTGATGCTGCTGCAAGGCGGGCTGTCGGCATTCCTGGGTTCCGGCCCGGTGTCATCGGGGTTCGGGTTTGTGGTGTTGCTGGTCTTCCTTTACATATTGGTCAAAAGCGTATCTGCGGTGCGGGCGTTCGCCCAGACGCCGGGTTAGGAGACGAGCATGGACCTGACACTGACCAATGTCGCGGCGCTGATGCGGGCGACGCTGACCGCCCCGCGCGACACCGCCGCCCGGATCATGGCGATGAACCCGCCCGACGATGCACGTTGGCTGGGCTTCGTGATTGTCGTGGTTCTGTCTGTGCTGGTCGGGCAGGCATCCATCCTCGTCCTGGGCGAGGACGGATTCGGCGGCAGCATGGTGTTCATGGCCGTGTTCCAGACCATGATCCTGTTGGGGCTGGTGGTCGCGGTGCAGGGCATCGGGCGGCTGGCTGGCGGCACGGGCACGTTTCCCGACGCGCTGTTGCTTCTGGCATGGCTGCAATTCGTGATGATCGCGGTACAGATCGTGCAGATCGTGGCCATGCTGTTGGTGCCGCCACTGTTCGGGCTGGTCACGATTGCCGCCTTGGCGATTTTCATGTGGCTATTGGTGAATTTCACCATGGCGCTGCACGGCTTCACCTCTGCCATGAAGGTGGTGGTCGTGACCGTGTTCTCGTTTTTCGGCCTCGCGGTGGTTCTGGCCATCGTGCTGGCGATACTGGGCCTTGGCCCGCAAGGAGCGTGACCATGCTGGACGTGGCAAAGATACGTGCCGATTTTCCCATCCTGTCGCGACAGGTGAATGGGAAACCGTTGGTCTATCTGGATAATGGCGCATCGGCCCAAAAGCCGCGCGCGGTGATCGACGCGGTCACGCGGGGCTATGCCGAGGAATACGCCAACGTCCATCGCGGGCTGCATTACCTGTCGAACCTTGCGACCGACAAGTACGAGGCCGTGCGCGGCAAGCTGGCGCGGTTCCTGAATGCCGCGCACGAGGACGAGATCCTCTATACCACCGGCACCACGATGGGCATCAACCTTGTCGCCCATGGCTGGGCCATGCCGCGGCTGGAAGCGGGCGACGAGATCGTGCTGTCGATCATGGAGCACCACGCCAATATCGTGCCGTGGCATTTCCTGCGCGAGCGCCAGGGCGTGGTCATCAAGTGGGTGGACACCGCCGCCGATGGCAGCCTGGACCCGCAAGCCGTGATCGACGCGATCGGCCCGCGCACCAAGCTGGTCGCGGTGACGCATATGTCCAACGTGCTGGGCACCGTGGTCGATGTGTCGGCCATTTGCGCGGGCGCACGCGCCAAGGGTGTGCCGGTGCTGGTGGACGGCAGCCAGGCCGCCGTGCACATGCCGGTGGATGTGCAGGCCTTGGGCTGCGATTTCTACGCGGTCACGGGGCACAAGCTGTATGGCCCGTCCGCGTCTGGCGCGATCTACATCAACCGCGACCGGCAGGCCGAGATGCGCCCCTTCATGGGCGGCGGCGACATGATCCGCGAGGTCACGCGCGACGCCGTGGTCTATAACGATCCGCCCCACAAGTTCGAAGCCGGCACCCCCGGCATCGTGCAGCAGATCGGGCTGGGCGTGGCCATTGATTACATGATGGGGGTCGGTCTGGACAACATTGCCGCGCATGAAGCGGCATTGCGCGATTACGCGCAATCGCGGCTGTCCGGGCTGAACTGGATCAGCGTGCAGGGCAACGCCCCCGGCAAAGGCGCGATTTTCAGCTTCGTGCTGGACGGCGCCGCGCATGCGCATGACATCTCGACCGTGCTGGACCAGAAGGGCATCGCCGTGCGCGCGGGCCAGCATTGCTGCGGCCCGCTGATGGAGCATCTGGACCTGACCGCGACCTGCCGCGCGTCTTTCGCGATGTATAACACCCGCGAAGAGGTGGACGCGCTGATCGACGGGTTGGAGCTGTGTCACGATCTTTTCGCATGAAACCCCGTTGCATCGACGCGCCGGCGCGCCTATACGACGCATCAGGCACCCATAGCTCAGCTGGATAGAGCGCTGCCCTCCGAAGGCAGAGGTCAAAGGTTCGAATCCTTTTGGGTGCGCCATTTCCAAACGAAAGAGAGAACCTCGGGCGCAGTTGTGCCTGTTGGATCAGAAGCCTTTTTTGCAAGCCGCCTTTTTGAACCTGTGACGTGAATTTCCCGGTCCCATACCCGCGCCTCGTCGAGCATCAGGCGGACATGGCTTTGCCGAACCTGGTGTTCCCCCAAGCCGAACTGCCTGCGCAGCAGGTTCGAGAGTGTCTTCAGCTTTAGCTTTTCCCAAGTGATGTCGGGCCGTTGCAAATTCACGCGGCGATGTGAGCCGGTGATGTCAGTGCTCAGTTCGTCACGGCGGAACCGTCGGGCACCGCTGCGTTCGCGGAATTCGGGGTCTTCCATCTCGGCCAAGCCCTTTTCGACCAGTTCCGGCAAGCGGGTGATGGCTGCCTTGGTTTCGGTCAGTTGCGTGCGCTTCGAGGTAAGGGCTGCGGTCGGCCCCGATCATGCCGCATCAGGATCTGGCCGGTGGCATCAATCCAGGCTGTCCGGTTCAACAAGACCATCAACGGACAGGGCCAGCAAGAGGGCTGACACGTCGCTTGTCAGCACCGTGTCATCGGTGTCCGGGAACTGCTCGGCGAGAAGCTGCGCAATGTCGCGCGCGGTTCCGGGGATTTCCAGCAAGGTCCAGATCGCCCGCGCCAGAAAATTCATGTGCCAGATCATTGGTTTGCCGGGCAACCACAGGAACGCACTGTCGCCCTTGGTCTGAATAACCGCCTCGGGGTTGCGCGACCAGAGCAGGTCTGACGACATGTCTGACGTCGGGTGCGCGTCGTAGCTGACCTGCGGCAGTACCGGGCCGATTTCGACCGTGCTGGCGATGGGGGCTGCGCTACCAAAGGCCCGGCGAATTAGGGTCACGGCCTCTTCGAGGTCGGAATAGACCAGCCGCAGGCAGGTGATCCTGGCCAGCAGGTCGGTCAGCCGGGCAAAGGCGGCTTCGGGTGTTTGCAGGTCCGACATGTTTTGCGACAACAGGAAATGCAGCGCCTCGTCCTCTGCCGCCGCATGCAGACCGGCTGGCCCCGCGTCGCGTCGGTCAAGGATCAGCAAGACCGATAGCGGCGCCTGTGTGCCATGCGAAGCGACTGTCGGCGCGCACAGATAGCCATATCGATCATCACGCGGGCCAAGGTGGCGGGCGACATGGGCCTTGAAGGCTGGGCTGACGGTATCGGGCAGCGGCAGGCGCAAGCGTGGCGCGATGCCCAGCCCGATGGCAAGGCCATCCGGTGCTATCGGCAAAACGTCGTCGCAAAAGACCTCTACATCAGGTTCCTGCGTCATGCGCGCGGCAAAGGTGCTTTTGCCTGCACGCGACGGGCCGGTCATGGCGATCAGCCTGTCATTGAACCGAAACGCGGCGGAATGCAGGGCCAGACTGCCGGGGCGGGAGTCGAAGTAGTCCTGCGCCAGATCTGCAATCACGGCACAGGTGGCGCCTGCAACGCCAAGCCCATCCAAGGATTCCTCCAGGTGCACGGAGTGCGTTGCAAAGCCACCTTGCGTGCCGCGAACGACGGTTTCACGCGATGGCGCGTCCGGGGTTGGTGCCGTGTCAACGGGCCAGGCCTTCAGCGCCTGCGCGAGCGCAACCTCTACCTCCGGGGCATCCTCCAGCCGCACGAACAGGGTGACATCGCGCAGCCGAAGAACGCTGGTCCGGGAACAGGGGCTGCCATGCGCAGCCCCCGGCATGTTTCGTGCGGGTTTCATGTGCGGCCCGGTCAACGGCTGACGCGGGCGCGGACCCAGCGTTTGCGATTGTGGTTCCAGCGCCAGCGTGTCGCCCGCGGAGTGCGGCGATTGCCTGAACTGCGGGGACGTGACGGGCCGGAACTTCGGCTGCGACGACCTGAGGATGGGCGCGAAGGGCCTGACGAACGCCCGCCGCCGGAATTGCGCCTGCCACCGCCGCCGCTGCCTGTGCTGGCGCGCGCGATGTCCAGTCCTGCAACTGTCGGCGCGACATAGGCCGCACCGGCGGCCAGCCCCAGTTTCACAAGCAGATTGCGCCGCGAGATCATTGTGCTTTCATCTTGAGACATCCGTGGGTTTCCTTTTCCTGAAAGCGCTGTTGGTTGCGCATTTGGAAAACGGGCGATGTACGGTTTTCATTCCCCGCTGACCGAGAAAACCTGCGCATCGCCGTCGCACTGCCCGTTTGCAGACACCAGACCGTGCCCGAAGACCGGATCGAACCCGGCTTCGCCCAGGTCTTGGGCGCAGGCGAAAAGCTGCGCGGTGACATCCGCCAGCTCCATTTCCGGCGCACGCTTGCGTTCGACCGCCAGCGCAGCGGTAACAAAAGGCGCGGCATAGGATGTGCCAGAGCGCAACCGCCCCCCGGAAATGGATGCCGCGGTCCAGATATTCACACCCGGCGCGGCAAGGGCCACATAAGGGCCTTGATTGGCCTGTCGGTAGATGCGTTCGCGGGCATCGACAGCCGTGACGGCAATCACTTGCGGCCACGCGGCGGGATAGGCCGGGTCCGCACCCGGCCCGCCATTGCCGGCGGCAGCCACCAGACCGACCCCGTCTTCTGCCGCGCGGTCGATCAGACGCGCCAGAACGCTGTTGGCCGGACCGGAAAAGGACATGTTGATCACATCGACGCCTTCCGACAGCAACAGATCCAGCGCGCCGGTGATGGAGAACGCATCCGCCTGTTCGGTTGCACCGCGCTTGTGGAAAGCTTCAACCGCGATCAGCGTCGCATCCGGCAGCAGCCCCGGCACGCGGCCTTCAACGCTGCCCACCAGCATCGCCGCAATCGCTGTGCCGTGCTGGCGACCTGCCGCGTTGCGCGTGCCCAGATCGACCTGGTGGACCGTCAAGCGCCGATCAGCCAGCGCTGGGTGATCCGTGTTGATCCCGGTGTCGATCATCCCCAGTCGCGGACGCATGGCACTGGGCCAGCCCGCCCAACCGATCATCGCATGGGCCGCGCAGTCTTCGCCCTCGCACAGGAAATCATCCGGTGTGTAGAGGTGGTTCTCATCGGCAAGCGCGCCGGGCAGCAATGCTGCCAGTTCCAGGATCGCGTCCGCCAGACCGCGCCCTTGCGGCGGACCGAAACGCACGAGCACCCCCTCGGACCCGGTCAGATCCCGCTGCGCCAACGCGGTAAACCCTGCGTTCAGGGCGGGGACAAGCGACTGGCCGAGGGGAACCAGCGCCACGATTTCGGGCGGCGGCGGCGGCGGCGGCGCGGGGCGGCGGCGCACGGGTTCTTGCCGGATCACGCGGGACGGTTCACGCCGTGTGGTAGACCTGTTGCCGCCGCCACTGTCCGACCGGCTACGGGTGTTGGGCGATGGTCTTGACGGACCGGATCCGCCACCGCCACCCCCACTGCCGCCAGAGGCCCGCGCCACGCTCAGCCCGCTCATTGCGGGCGCCATATAGGCAAGCCCGGCCCCCAGGCCGATCTTGCGCAGCAATCTGCGTCTTGCGATATCCACGTCTGAAGGCTTGGTCATGGCGCGTCCTGCGATGGTTGCGTTTGGTCTGGCACAGACTCAACGAGATATCGTGCCAACTTATTCCGTAAAATTTCACATCGGCGGGAATAAACCGGCCCGCGTATCCGTTACAACGACGAGTATACAGAGAGTACAGTCCTTGACCGAAGACATTCGAACAGAATTGATCCAGCTTCTGCCACGATTGCGCAGCTTTGCGCGCAGTCTGACGGGCGCTGTCGATCAGGCCGATGATCTGGTTCAGACCGGGATCGAGAAAGCGCTGCGCAATCTGGACGGCTACACGCCCGGCACGCGGCTGGATGCCTGGATGTTCCGCATCCTGCGCAACGCCTGGATCGACACGATCCGGACGCGGCGCGAAACAGTGGAATTCGATGCCGAGGCGGCGGATACGCTGGCGGGCGAGGATGGCCGCACCACCTCTGAAGCGCGCCTGCACCTGAGCGAGGTGCGCCGCGCCATGGCAGGATTGCCCGAAGAACAACGCAGCGTGCTGATGCTGGTTTGCGTGGAAGGGATGCGCTACCGCGAGGTCGCGGCGGCATTGGACATCCCCGAGGGCACAGTCATGAGCCGCCTGTCGCGTGCGCGGCTGGCCTTGGCCGAGAGATTGAAAGACAAGCCCGAAGGGGCGCAGCAACAGGGAATCACACGATGACCCGACCAGATGAAGTGAGTGACGAAATGCTGATGGCCCTTGCCGATGGCGAATTGACCGGCGCAGACGCGCAGCACCTGCACCGGTGTATCAACGCCGATCCCGATCTGGCCGCGCGCTATGCCGGTTTCGTGGAAACCCGCGCGCTGATGCAAGATGCCTTTCCGCCCGAACCCGTGCCCGACCGCCTGGTCGCTGCCGTGTCGCAGGGCGGCACGGCGCAAGCCAAGGTCGTGCCCTTGCGCAAGCGGATGCTGGCCGCGCCCGTCCGGGGCATGGCGCTGGCCGCGTCACTGGTGCTGGCTGTAGGCGGGTTCTGGGCCGGGCGCGAAAGCGCGCCACAGGTGGCGGCGGTTGGCGATATCGGCGCAGCGACCGCAAGCCTGCCGACGGGGGATGAAATGTCGCTCCCCGATGGCACCACGGCCCGTGTTCTGGCCAGCTACCAAACCGATCTGGGCCTGTGCCGGATGATCGCCCAAGGCGGCCTGCGCCACGTCACCTGCCGCGACAGCGCGACCGGCGGATGGGCGCTGGCGCTGAGCGTGCAGGATTCGGGGGCGGGCAGCTTCCTTCCCGCCTCGGATATCGGTGTCGGTCTGATCGACCGGCTGCTGGATGACATCGGGGCCGGCCCTGCATTGACAAGTGACGCAGAGCGCAGCGCACTGGGAAAATAAGCCCGCACCGCCACCGCCCCACGAAACCCGGTCCGATTGGCCGGGTTTTTTCATGCGCGCGCCCCGCCGACAGGTTTTTTACAAAACCGTTACACTGGCCGGAATAAATCGCCCGCGCGCCCCGTTTCCCTCGTGTCGATCGCGAAGATCACTCCATTCAACACGGGAAACTGACACATGTTTGACACACTTATCCAGAACGAAACGCCGCTGCGCTTTGTCGTCAATATCGCGGCGATGGTCGCGCTGGTCTTTGGCCTGTATTACCGCCGTTACCGCGACAAGGAGCTGGTGACGGCAGCCGCGTTGTTCAACATATTTGCCTTTGGCGTGCTGTCGATCCTGTCCTCGGTCGAATTCTCGCTGGCCGCGGGCTTTGGCCTGTTTGCGATCCTTGCGCTGTTCACATTGCGTTCGGAACAGATCAGCAAGGTCGAGATCACCTATTTCTTCGGCTCGGTCGCCATTGCCGTGATCTGCGCCATTCCGGGCACCGAACTGGTTTTTACCCTTGGCGTTGTGGCGATTGTGTTGCTGGGCGCCTTTGTCTTCGACCATCCGGCGATCCTCGCATCCAGCGATGGTGTGAAGATCACGCTGGACAAGATCGACCATGACGCGCTGTCCGACCCGAAAAAGATGCGCGCCGATCTGTCCGCGCGGCTGGGCGTCAACGTGATGTCCTATCAGATCACGGCGCTGGATTACATCAACGACATGGCGCAGTTGAACGTCTTTTTCCGCAAGCCCCGCGCATAAGGAGCCCCGATCATGGACCCGATCATCAAGACTGTTCTGGACAAATTCACCCCCCTGTCGCTGGACGCGCTGAACGCCAAGGCCGCGATGCTGGAGCGGCTGGACAACAAGTACATCGTGCCCGCTGGGCGGCTTCGCCCTGCGCTCGAAGCGTTTGCGCAACATTTCGACGTGCTGGAAATCGACGGCAAGCGCGCCTTCACCTATGCCACGACCTATTACGACGACCCCGCCCTGCGCGGCTATTACGACCACCACCAGGGGCGGCGCAAACGTTGCAAGGTGCGGGTGCGGGACTATGTCGATGCCGGTTTCAGCTACCTGGAGGTCAAGCTGAAGGACAAGCGCAGCGTAACGGTGAAAAAGCGCCTGAAGCTGGCGGAACCGGAAAACGGGCTGGATGATGGAGGGCTGGAATTCGTCGAGACCTGCCACAGCGATCTTTACGCCGAACCCTTTGCCAAGCCACTCGCCCCGGTCATCGGGATGCAATACGAACGCATCACGCTGGTGGCCAAGGCGGGGGGCGAGCGGATGACCATCGATACCGCGCTCCGGTTCGAGGCCGCCAATGTCACCCGCATCGTGCGCCCCGACATGTTCATCATCGAGGCGAAATCCAAGCGCGGCAACGGTATCGCCGACAAGATCCTGCGTTCGATGCACATGCATCCGACCAGGCGCTGTTCGAAATACTGCATCGGCATGGCCGCCACCGGACAGGTGGCCCGCCGCAACCGGTTTCTGCCCGCGCTGCGGCGGCTGGACTTGCTGAGCCCGGCGCCAAGCGCCTGATCCCCACCCATTCAATTGGCCAGCGAACCGTCGTCTGTTGGGCGTGACCCGATTGCGCCACATGGATGACCGCGCAATCGCCAGATCGACCGGCCGCTCATGCCCAGATCAGCCCGTGACAGGTCGAAACGTGCTCGTTCCGAATTGCGGCACCATGACGCTTGGGCAGGCCGCATGAGGGCATTTGGCGTGCGCCAGCAGCCACGCTTTCGCGGCCACCCCGTCCGATCCGGCGGGGAGCTGGTTCAACCCGCGCCCAAGGGCCAGGAATCCGGCAATGATGGCACAGGCCGCCGATGTGCCCCCAAAGACGCAGAAATAAGAGCCGAATTCGGACATGCCGTCTTCCGGGGCGGCATGGTCCAACGGCGAGGCCGAATACCCGCCTGCGCCCGGCACATCGGTCGAGATGATGGACACGCCGGAAAACGTGTCGTTATGGTTTTGGCTCGGGATGCCGAAGTCATAGTCGCGCGGCACGCTGTCATCCAGACGGGTTTCCGCGCTGTCGAACCGTTCGGCGTCGGTGCTGGGGGCCCAGATGGACAGCTTGGAGCCTGGCGAGTAGCTGCAAGGCCAACCGAGCGCGTTCACCGCGCCCACGGAGATCACGCCATTGTCCTCAGAGGCCAGATTGGCCGGGTAGATGCCGTAGTCCTCATTCGCGTTTCCAGCCGCACAGACCACCGGGCGGCGCAGCGAGACCTTGATGATCAATTCGGCCAGTTCGGCCCAAAGCGCGCGCTGGGCGTCGGGGATCGGGCAGGGCGCGACCAATTCACCCAAGAGGGAATCGTGAAATTCTTGCGCGTAAAGTTCCGGTTCCGTGCGGAACGGGTCATCAATGCCGCGCGGCAGCACGATCACATCGGCCTCGATCAGATCGGCATAGAGAAAGGCAAGGATCATCTGTTCGGGGTCCGCGTCGAAATTGGTGGAAATCGGCACGATCTCGCAGGTGGGATCGACGCCGCAATAGGGCAGCGGCAACAGGCCATTCGCGGGGCCGTCCATATGTGCCGCGCTGAACGGCACCAGTGCCGGGCGCGCGCCAATCAGCCCCGCAATGGCCGTGCCATGCCCGGAAAACACGGGCGATGTCGCGGGGTGAACAGTCCCTTGCGCGGGCGACTCATCCGCATGCGGCGCAAGTCATTGATATTCATGTTGTACCTTTGGTGGACAGCCTCGTGGCCAGCAAGAGCCACAGGATAACAGCCGCATAACTCGAGCGGGGACATAGTGCGGCAGATCACAGATTTGAGGAGCTGGCTATGTCCATCACCGCAGATTCGACTGTCATGCTTGCCGCGCTGGAGCCGCATCACCTTGTCTTGCAGGCCATTGGTGCGCTGGGCAGCCTGATCTACGTCGGCAGTTACCTGCTTGTCCAATGCGGTCATATCTGCGGCAACAGCATGCTTGACACGAGCTGCAAATTGCTCGCGGCGCTATGTGTCATGGTCAGCCTGGCCACGGCGTTCAACCTGGCGACTTTCCTGATTCAGATCAGTTTCATCGCCATCTCGATCTTCGGGCTCTGGTATCGCATCTCTGGGCGTTTCGCGGCGCGCCGGTCGCGGCAGGCCCATATCCTTGCCAAGCGTCAAGAATACCTGCCCGGCGTCGAGGCATATATGCCCGGCGAAAGCGCATCCAATCCGCCTGCCGTTCAACAGCCCGGTTTGCCGCGCGGTCGGGGCTAACGCGAACTGTCGAGGGACGCCCTGCATGAAAAGGGGGGTGACCCCGCGAATGATTGGCTGTGAGCCCTTGTTTTTCCGGCACAGGCGCAGGTTTGCAGCCATCAAGGCGAACTCAATCCTGACCTGATCGCCTAGTTGGCGGGCCGGGCGGGCGCGCCAGGCGATGCTTCCTGCGCGTTTCCTGGCGACACAGCCCGGCGGCGACCTGGCCTGGTTTCCCGCTTTTTGCAGGAATTTCCCGCGCGACGTCCCCGACCAAGAGAAACATCAGGTCCGAATGATCGAACATCCGGGCAGTCGGCCCCGGCTTTGTCGGATCAGGGCGAACGCGGGTCCGGCGAGTCCCGTGACCTGGGCTTGCATGGCCCGTCGGCGCAGATAACGGGGCGCCCCCGCTCAACCCAAGAAGCGCGCCCCATTC
>JAAAPG010000013.1 GCA_009908405.1 Alphaproteobacteria bacterium
CCGCGCGGGCTGGTGACTTGCGCTTTCGTGCCAGAGGATTGGCCGGATGTCGCCCCTGCCCGGCTGACGGAACTGGCGCGGATTGCCGATTTCGACCCTGTCGGGGCCAGCTTCATCTCGCATGACTGGCGCGCGCTGGGCATGGCCCCGGTCGCGGCGCTGAAAGCGCGGGGCGTGCCGATACTGTGCTGGACGATCCGCAGCGCCGAACAGGACGCCCAGGCGCGGCAGGTCGCGGACACTATCACTTTCGAGGGTTACACCCCGTAGCGCGCCATGAAAGTCGCCACGGCCCCATCCAGCACGCGCGCGATTTCGGCTTGGCCGAACGTGTCTTGCACCCCGCAGATCATCCGGTCGCAGACCGTTGTCTGGCAAAGCTGGAAGAACTGGTCCGCCGCGAGGTCTATGTCTTCCACGCGCAGCAATCCGCGCGCGTCGGCTTCGCGCAGATAGGCCCCGAACCGCGCCCGGCCCAGTTCCGGCCCGCCTTCGTAAAAGGCGACACCGATTTCCGGGAAGCGCGGGGTTTCGGCCACGCAGATGCGATACATCGCCAAGGCGAAATCCGAGGTCAGGTATTCCAGCATTTTCTGCCCGGCGACATACATCGCGCGCTCAGGCGGAATGTCGAAATCTGTCAACTCCACCACGGAATCGGCCAAGCGCAACATCTCGGCGCGATACATGGCGGTGAACAGCTCGCGCTTGTCGGCGAAATAGCTGTAAACGGTGGCCTTGGACACGTTTGCGGCACGCGCGATTTCGTCCATGCTGGCGCGCTCATACCCGCGCGCCACGAATACCGCGCGCGCACCGTCCAGCACCTGCCCAACCTTGCGCCCTTGCGGGATGGTGAAATCGGTATTGGTCATGCCTGCTCCTGCCCAATCCCACAGATAGGCACTTGTGCCCGGTATGAAAAGCGGTTCCGCTGGTGGGCGCGATATCGCCATGTTAACAGGTTCAGGACATGTTGACGATCTTTCTGGAAACCTTGCCGTTTTTCGCGCTCATCGGTCTTGGCCTCGGGGCCGCGCGGCTTGGGTTCTTTCCGCCAGAGGCCACGGCCTACCTGACGAAATTCGTGTTCTACTTCGCGCTCAGTGCGCTTTTGTTCGGGTTCGCGGCCAACCTGGGCTTGGACGAAATCTGGCAACCGCGCGTGATCGCGGCCTATCTGCTGGCCTGCCTGACGGTCTACCTGGCCGTCATGGTGCTGGCCTTCCTGCGCCGCGCCAGCCTGTCAGAGGCCACGATCGAAGCGCAATGCGGCATCATCGGCAACACCGGGTTCATGGGCCTGCCGATGCTGGCGCTGCTGCTGGGGCCGCAATCGGTGCCGTATATGCTGATTATCCTGTCGGTGGACCTGGTGGTGTTCTCGTCGCTGTTCACCATGATGATAACCTTGGCCCGCCAAGGCCAGATCGACCGCGACCTGCCGCTGAAATTGCTTGGCGCGGTGGCCCGCAACCCGATGGTGGTGGCGATGATCGCCGGGCTGGCCTGGGCCACGACCGGGATCGCCCTGCCCGCGCCGGTCAATGACACGCTGACGTTGTTGGGGGCCGCGGCCACACCCGGCGCGCTGTTTGCCATCGGCGCGTCACTTGCCGACAAGAAAGTCGAACGGTTGGGGATTGTCTCTTGGCTGACATTCATCAAGCTGGGGCTGCACCCGGCGGTGGTGGCGCTGTTCGCGTTGGTCGTGTTCCGGCTGGACCCGGTGGCAAGCTCGGTGCTGATCGCGGGTGCCGCGCTGCCGGTGGCAGGCAACGTGTTCATCCTGGCGCAACACTACAACGCAGGCCCGGCGCGGGTGTCGGCCACGATCCTCGTGTCCACACTTGTCAGCATGGCGACCATTCCACTGGTCGTTGCATGGGTCAGCGGGTTCTGACAGTTTACCCTTGAACCAACTGGGGAATGACATGGAAACGATCTCGGAAAACCGGTGCTTCGGCGGTGTGCAGGGGGTTTATCGCCATCCTTCCGGCGCGACAGGCTGCGACATGACCTTCGGCCTTTTCCTGCCGGCAGAGGCCGCGCTGCACCCCGTGCCGCTGCTGTGGTACTTGTCCGGCCTGACCTGCACGCATGAAAACGCGATGACCAAGGCCGGGCTGCAGGCCCATGCCGCCGCGCACGGCCTGGCCGTCGTGTTCCCCGACACCAGCCCGCGCGGCGAGGGGGTTGCGGATGACCCGGCCTATGACCTTGGCCAAGGCGCGGGGTTCTACGTGAATGCCACGCAAGACCCATGGGCCCCGCATTTCCGGATGTGGGATTATCTTACCGATGACCTGCCGCGCGTCTTGTTCAACAACTTCGCGCTGGAAGAGGACCGGCAGGCCATCACCGGGCATTCCATGGGCGGGCATGGCGCGCTGACCATGGCGATGGGACAGAAGGGGCGCTTTACCTCTGTTTCTGCCTTTGCGCCGATCACCCACCCCACGGCCAGCGACTGGGGGCGCAAGCAACTGGCGGCCTATCTGGGGCCGGATGAAAGCCTGTGGGCCGCGCATGACGCCACGCTATTGATGCAAGGCGACGGCTTCGACGGCGATATGCTGATCGATCAGGGCGCGTCGGACCAGTTTCTCAACCTGCTCTGCCCCGAGGCGCTGGCGCAGGCCATGGCCGCGAAACGGCAGGCGGGCAGCTTTCGGATGCAGCCGGGCTACGATCACAGCTATTTCTTCGTGGCCAGTTTCGCCGCGGAACATGTCGCCTTTCACGCACGGGCACTGTCATTATGACCGCGATCGAGGCTGTCATCTTCGACATCGGCAACGTGCTGGTCGCGTGGCAGCCCGAGCGGTTTTTCGACAGCCAGATCGGCGCGGACCGGCGCAAGCGCCTGTTTTCCGAGGTCGATCTGCACGGCATGAACCTGGCGGTGGATCGCGGCGCGCCTTTTGCCGAAAGCGTGCGCGATCTGGCGGCGCAGCATCCTGATTGGGCGGAAGAGATCATGCTCTGGCACAGCGGCTGGTCGCAGATGTTCGCGCCCGTGATCGCTGAAAACGTGGCGCTTTTGCACGGCTTGCGCGCGCAAGGCATCCCGGTATTCGCCCTGTCGAATTTCGGACGCGAGACTTTTGATATCGCCTGCGACAAGCACGCTTTTCTACGGGATTTCGATCAATCCTTCATATCCGGCCATCTGGGCGTTTTGAAACCGGAAGCGGAAATATACGCCATCGTTGAACGTGAAAGTGGTATCGCGCCAAAGCGGTTGTTTTTTATCGACGACAGACCCGAGAATATTTCAGCCGCAACCGCGCGCGGATGGGCCGGGCATGTGTATCAATCTCCCGACGCGCTGGTGACGGACCTGGATCAACGCGGAATTCGTCCGAGGCTGCCATGACACCCGTCATCGTCGGCCCGGAAATTGAACCGCAACTGGATTGGCTGGAATTGATCGCGGCGCTGGACGCCGGGCATCGCCGCCCCAAGGCAAAGATTGCCGACAGTTTTCTGTATCGTGACACAGAGACGCTTTTGTCGCGTTCGGCGTGGATTGACGGGCTGGGATCGGTCGTCAAAACCGCAACGATCTTTCCGAAGAATTCCACGCGAAACCTGCCAAACGTAAATGGTGCGGTGACGCTGTTTTCCGATGAGACGGGTGAATTAGCGGCATTGGTCGATTTTCATCTGGTCACGCGATGGAAAACCGCGGGCGACAGCCTGCTGGCCGCACATCGGCTGGCCCGCCCGGACAGTCGCAGGATTACCCTAATCGGCGCCGGGGCCGTGGCCCGGTCGATGCACGACGCCTATTCGGCGCTTTTTCCGGATGCAGAGTTCACCGTCTGGAACCGCAGCCCACAGGCCGCGCAAGACATGGCCCGCACCCTGCCCCGCTGCACGGCGACCCCCGATTTGCAATCGGCGGTTGGCCAGGCCGATATCATCTGCACCGCGACCATGAGCACCGAGCCGGTTTTGCAAGGCGCCTGGCTGCGCCCCGGCCAGCATGTCGACCTGATCGGTGCCTTTCGCCCCGACATGCGCGAAGCCGATGACAACGCACTTCGCCGCGCCGCGCTGTTCGTGGACAGTTTCGACACCACGCTCGACCATATTGGAGAGCTTAAAATCCCGCTTGCAAAAGGGGTTATCCAGCGCAGCGATATTCAAGACGACTTTTATGGCATTTCCGCCGGCGGTTTCACCCGCCCATCCGAAAGCGCGATAACGATTTGCAAGAATGGCGGCGGTGCGCATCTGGATTTGATGGTCAGCCAATATATCCTGGACAAATGGCGCAAAGCGGTCTGAGATATTCTTCTTGCAAAATGGCGCAATCTGACGCAAGCCATGAGAAATCGGATATGTTGGAGACCACCATGATCGACGTGGATAGCCTGTCACTTGCGGAATTGAAGAAACTGAAAAAGGATGTCGACAAGGCGATCGAAACCTTCGAAGAGCGCGAGATGAAAGCCGCCGCCGCCGAAGCCGAGGCGCTTTTGCGCGAGCGTGGATATTCCCTGGCACAAATCATGCAAATGGGTGTGACCAAACCCCGCGCAAAAGTTGCGCCAAAATACGCCAATCCGGCTGATCCCAGCCAGACATGGACCGGACGGGGCCGCAAGCCGCATTGGGTTATCGATGCGCTGGCCTCGGGCAAATCGCTTGACGACCTGGCGATTTGACGGCTTTTGCGAGGGTATTTCGGTTTTCGGTAACGCTCTACCGGGTCAGCGATCAGCGCAATATCGGGCTGATCGCGGCCGGCGTGGCCTTTTTCGCGCTTTTGGCAATTTTTCCCGGTCTTGCCGCATTGATCGCGATTTTCGGATTGTTTGCCGACCCCCTTGTCATACAGGATCAATTGGCGCTTCTGGCGGACCTGATGCCGCCCGCGGCCCTGACGCTGCTGACCAATCAGGTGACACGGCTGATATGGGCGGGTGACGGCACGCTTGGGCTGGCCTCGGCCGCGTCCATATTCGTCGCACTTTTCCTGGCACGGCGCGGCGTGGATGCGCTGTTGAAGGGGCTGAACACCGTCTACGGAGGACAACACAGGTCGGGGCTTGCGCAGGCGGGGGCGGTGGCGGTCATCACGCTGGGCATGATCCTGGCCGGGGTGGTGGCACTTCTGGCCGTGCTGGTTTTGCCGGTGGTGCTGGCCTTCGTGCCCCTTGGGGGCGTCACAGGCTGGATCGTTCTTGTGGGGCGATGGGCGATTGCCCTGGGCATGATCGCGCTGTGGTTATGGGTATTCTACCGGATCGGCCCCAACCGCCCAACGCAGCGGCTATGGCCCGGCTTGCTGACGGCATTGGTGCTTTGGATCGCCGCCTCTGCCGGGTTTTCGCTCTATATCGGGAATTTCGGCAGCTATAACGAGGTATACGGCTCCATCGGGGCGGTGATCGCGCTGCTGATGTGGTTTTACCTGTCCGCTTACGTGGTGCTGTTGGGCGGGGTGGTGAATGCCATGCTGGGGAACACCACCCGCATCACGACGCGGTCCATGTCGGATGAAACCGCCCCGCCGGGGATTGGGTGAAAATTTCGACCCCGGTATCGGTCACGCCGACCGAATGCTCGAACTGCGCCGACAGCGACTTGTCGCGCGTCACCGCTGTCCAGTCATCCGACAACACCCGCGTATCCGGCTTGCCCAGGTTGACCATCGGTTCGATGGTAAAGAACATGCCCGGTTCCAGCACCGCCCCACGCCCCGCGCGCCCGTAATGCAGCACGTTGGGCGGGGCGTGGAACACCTGCCCCAACCCATGGCCGCAAAAGTCGCGCACCACCGACATGCGCTGGCTTTCGACATAACTCTGGATCGCGTGACCGATATCGCCAAAGGTGTTGCCGGGGCGCACCGCGTCGATCCCGAGCATCAGCGCATCATAGGTGATCTGTATCAGCTTTTCCGCGCGCGGCTTGGGCTTGCCTGCGACATACATGCGCGAGGTATCGCCGAACCAGCCATCGACCACCACGGTCACGTCGATATTCAGGATATCGCCATCGCGCAGCACGTCATCGGTGCGGCGCTTGTCCAGATCGCGCGAAATGGTTTCGTCCTTGCCCATCGGAATGCCCGCACCCGGAATGCCATGGCACACCACGTGGTTCACCGAAATGCAGCTTGCATGCCGATAGCCGCGATACCCGATCGTGGCAGAGGTCGCGCCCGCAGCCTCGACCCGCTCGGTAATCAGGCGATCCAGCGTGCCGGTGCTTTGACCGGGGAACACATGCGCGGCAATCTCGTCAAGGATCGTGGCAGCCAAGGCGCCGGCCTTGTGCATTCCGGCAAAATCCCGCTGCGTGTGCAGTCGGATCCCGTCGCGGGTGGTTGCACCATGAAATGTGTCGCCCAAGGCTGCCCTCCAAATTCTAGGTTGTCTGGAAACTAGTGGCTGTTGCGGCCGATTGCCAGAGATCGGCGCCCGTTTTTGCCCAAGTGCGGGCGCTTTGCGTGACAAGCCCATATCAGGGCAGTAAGATGCTGCAAATCCTTGCAACCGGCGCCGCAAGATGACCCGCGAGCACACACAGACCATGCCAGAGCTTGCCAGCAAAGGGCTTGCCGCGTTGACGCGGGTTTTCTCCATCGCGGCGCGCGACCTGCAACGCTGCGCGCCGCTTGACAGCGACCCGGCGTTGAACACGGCCTTGGCCCGGATCGGGGCGACGATGGGCGCGGACCGGGCTTACATTTTCGAGGTGGTCGACACCGTTTTCGTTCGCAACACGCATGAATGGTGCGCCGAAGGGATCACCACGGTCAAAGACGATCTTCAACACGTGCCCTACACGTCCGGCGCCTATTTCTGGGAAAGGTTTCGCGATTTCGGGTCGATCCAGATCCCCGATGTCAGTGCGCTGTTGTCCATGTTGGACTTGCGCCAGATCCTCGAAGAGCAGAATATCACCGCCCTGATCGCCGCGCCGTTCTGGCGCAACGGCGAGATCGCGGGTTTCGTCGGGCTGGACTACACGCATGGCCCACGCGGTTTCCTGGCCGAAGAAGACAACCTGCTGCGCGGCTTTGCGGCGCAGGTCGGCATGTTGCGCGCCTTGACGACGGCAGAGCGGGCTGCCGTGCGGCTGGACAACGATCTGGCGCGCACGCGCGGTCAGCTTGATGCCAGCGTCGCCGCACTGCCGGAATTGCTGGTGGAAACAGACCCTCAGGGCGTTATCATCGGCTTTCAACAAAGCACACCGCTGACATTTGCCGTCACCCCGCAAGAAGTGATCGGCCAAACGCCCGAGTGCGTGCTGCCGTCGCATCTGGCCGCGATTTGTCGCAAGGCGATGCGCGAGGTGGACCTGTTCGGCTGGTCGCAATCGCATGACTACAAGGTTGACACGACGCGCGGGCAGAAGTGGTATACGCTTTACGCGACATCGCGCAGCCTGTCGGTCTTGGACAAGACCCATGGCTACCTGTTCGTTGTGCGCGACGTGACCCATGCGCAGCTTCAAAGCCAGCAGGTGCGCCAATTGGTGCGCGTGGCAGAGCAGTCCAACAACATCATCCTGCTGACCGATGGCGCGCGCCGCATCCGCTGGATGAACCCGGCCGCGGTCACCCGCACTGGCTATGCACCAAAAGACGCCGAGGGGCTGCGCCCAAGCGAGATTCTGCATCTGGCAAAGGCCTCGCCCGAGATCGTTTCGGAATTGTGTCGCAGTCTTGATGAAGGCCATTTCGTTCATCGTGAAGTCCGCGCGCAGACGCGCGATGGGGTGATCTACTGGCTGGAACTGGATGTGCAGCCTTTGTTCGAATCCTCCGGAGAGATCGAGGGCTACATGGTCATCGGCACCGACGTGACCAGCAACAAGCAGACCGAAATGCGTCTGCAAAAAATGCAGCGCCGCGCCATGCGCGTCAGCCATGACGGTATTGCGATCATTTGTCCGACTGGAAGCGTAGCCTATGCCAATCCCGCTTTTCGGGAAATCCTGGGGATTGCCGAGGATGACAGCCTGCAAGAGTCCAACTGGTCGGATATCACCCCCGCCGACCTGACGGAAAGGATTCCGGATATCCTGCCGGTTCTGATGTCCAACGGTGTTTGGCACGGAGATGTCTCCTGGGCAGGTCCGAATGGCATGATGCAGCATTTCGCGTTGACACTCAGCGTTCAGGACGACCGCTCGATCCTGGTCGCGGCGGCCGATATTACGTCGCGCAAGCAGGCCGAGCAGGAACAGGCGAACTTGCGCGAGCAATTGCAGCGCGCCCAAAGCCGCCAGCTGGGCGCACAGCTTGCCGCCGGGATGGCGCATGATTTCAGCAATGTCCTGGCCGCGATTTCCAGCTCTGTCGATGCCTTGCAAAACCAGACAGGCCCCCACGCGACAGCGACCATGGCCCGCATTCGTGCGGCGACCGAAGAAGCCCGGACCTTGGCGCGCAGCCTCACCCGGCTGGAAACCGCGCGGCCGGAAGCGATCATGCTGGAGCTTGCACCGGTCTTGCAACAAGCCGCCGATTTCCTGCGCTCCGGGCTGGAGGCGCCGATGCAGATGACGCTCGACCTGCCTGCCGAGACCATGACGGTCTTTGGCGATCGCATGGAACTGATGCAAGTTGTTCTGAACCTGTTGCTGAACGCGCGAGATGCCTGTCGCGACAGCCTGGCGCGCGACCCGAGCGGCCCTGCAACGCTGCAACTCGGCGCGCGCGACTGTCCGGCAGCGGCGCTTCCGGTGACGCCCGATATCGGCGCGATCCTGCCTGACACGGAGTATGTTGTCATCGAGGTGGCAGATTGTGGCGATGGAATTGACCCGGACCTGCGCGAGTCGATCTTCAACCCGTACCTGAGCAGCAAGGGCGATGCCGGCGCAGGTTTGGGATTGGCGGTCGTGGCCGATATCGTCAGGGCGCGCGGCGCGGCGCTGCATATCAGTGACAACACGCCAAAGGGCACGCGGGTCCTGGTGTTCTGGCCTTGCGCCGCACCCGCCCGACTGGACATGGCCCAAACCGCGACACCGCTTGCGGACACCAGTATTCTGTTGGTCGATAACGACGATACGGTGCTGCAAGAGCTGTCAGACATCCTATCGCGCGCCGGGGCAGAGGTCGCAAGCTGCGTTGATCCGGCAGACGCGCTGGACGCCGTGACGCAATCGCCGCAGGAATGGCACCTTGTTCTGACTGACTACAACATGGGCCCGACCAATGGCCTGGAACTGGCCCAGAAAATGCACCAACAACGCGAAGACCTGCCAATCGTCCTGATGAGCGGCAACAGCGAGTTGCATTTTGCAAAGGAATCTGTGCAGACTGTGTTTGCTGCGACCTTGCGCAAGCCCGTCTGCCCCAATGTGCTTATTTCTGTTCTACTCGCTGCAAAATTGAGGTCTCAGCGTCATATCTGACCGACGCGAAAGCATATCATGCGCCTTTTGATAGCAGACGACCACGAATTGCTGCGAGATACTTTGCGCAGTTTCCTGGAACAACAGGATGATATGGAGCTCTGCGCTGTCGGCGATCTCGACGGGGTGATTGCCCTGCTCGCGCAAGGCGAAAACTATGATCTTGTGCTGCTGGATTACACCATGCCGGGCATTGACGGGCTAGAGGGGCTGCAACGGCTGCTGGACCTGCCGCATGGCCCGGCGGTGGTGCTTATCTCTGGCATCGCGGACATGCAGGTCGCGCTTCAGGCCATGCGCATGGGCGCGCGCGGATTCTTGCAAAAATCCATGCCCGCCCAGTCCTTGCTGAACGCTATCCGCTTCATGGGCACGGGGGAACGCTTCCTGCCGGTGGATGACATTCTTGGCTATCTCGACCACGATCAGCAAGCGACCGAGGACACGCCTGCCCCCGCCGCGATTTCGTTGACGCCACGCGAAACAGAGGTTCTGGCAGCCCTGTGCGATGGTCAGACAAACAAGGAAATCGCCCGCGCCCTGAACCTGAGCGAACCGACCATCAAGTTGCATGTCAAAACCCTGTATCGTCGGCTGGGCGCGACCAATAGGACACAGGCGGCGATGATCGCGCGCAACTTGGGCCTAAGCTGAGCAAATCACTGGTTTTTCGACCCTTCAACTGTTACGATGCAAAAAAATTGGTCGCGGCATGAACGCGACAGAGCAGAGGCAGACATGGCAGGACGAGCGGGGTTGAACGGCGTTTTCGCCGTCGACTGGAATTGTGTTGAAAGCGATGGAATTGCCGGACTGGACCCGCTTTGGCTGCGCGTCGGGGCCGAATTGCGCTGGTCCGGCGCGGCCACGCGGCTGGACGGACAGGCCAATCTTCTGAATTTGCAGGCCGCTCCGAATGTCACGCCGCAGCGTGCGCGCGGCATGGCAGAGCGTCTGACGGGGCTCGCCTATCCCGACCCTCCCGAAGATGACGCAAACATCGCGCCCCCGGGTGGCCTGTTGCTGACGGATGGGCACGTCTCCTACAGCCTGCGCCTTGTAGAGCATCAAGCGACTTGGCTTGCAGTCTTTACCGACGGGCTGCCACCACCCGACCACGCGCTCTGGGTTGTCGACTCGCGCCTGCCGCGGCGTCGGAAACCCGCCGCGCAATCGGTGATCTGCTTTGCCGCGGACGCCATGATCGCGACCCCCGGCGGCCCGCGCTCCATAGATGAGATCGCGTCGGGCGACCTTGTCCTGACGCGGGACAACGGCCCACGCCCAGTGGTCTGGGCCGGACGTAGCAACCTGTCGGGCATGGCGCTGCGGCGTCATCCGCATTTGCGTCCCATCCGGTTCCGGCGTGGTGCCTTGGGCGGCGTGCCCGACGAAGACCTGCGCATCTCTCCCGAACACCGGGTGCTGGTGACAGGCGCGCGCGCGCAAGCGCTTTACGGCTGCGACGAGGTGTTGGTGCGCGCCGCCGATCTGCTGGACTATCGCGTGATTGCCCCGGACCTGGCCCTGCACGGCGTGGCCTATGTCCATCTGCTGCTGGAAGATCACCAGGTCCTGTTCGCCAACGGGCTGCCCTGCGAGAGCTTTCACCCCGGCCTCGCCGCACCCGACATGCTGCGGCATCACCGTGCCGCGTTACACTCGGTCATGCCCGATGTGGCCGACGCCCCTGACCGTTACGGTCCGACGGCCCGCCGTTGCCTGAGCCCCGGAGAGGCGGCGCTTCTGGCCGCGTAGCCATCACCGCCGCATGCGCGTCAAGCCAAAGGGCATCAATCCGTGCAAGGTCGGAGGCCTCCAGCGGAGTGCCCTCCCAGTAGCGCCCCGACGGGACGACAGCGCCCAGTGCGCGCTCGGCCGCCAGGACGGGTGCAATATACGGTTCCACCGCGGTTCGCGGCCGCGCCAGGGACATATTGTCGGGCCGGGCGCGCGGGAATGTCAGGGCGCTTTGTGCGCGCGACAGGTTGACCATCGCACATCCCGCCTGCGCCGCCAGCAATTCCAAACGCGCCGATTTCGCGCGCAGGTCCTGCAAGGTCGGGTCCGGGCGCAGCGGGTCCGCGGTGCCTGTGCCATAGAAATGCGCGGCCCTCGCCGAATACACCATGTCACACCCCAGAAACGCGATGACGCGCGGGCGCAAAGCACCCAACGCCCAATACCCCGCACTGAATGCCATGGTGGCCCCGGCATAGACGATGCCACCAAAACGGTTGTTTTCGGGCACGTATTGATCGGATGATATCAATGCCTGGCCGGGTGCCAGGTCTACCGGGCGACGCTCTGGCGGGAAGTCATCCGGGTAGACCAGGAAATCCCAATCAGGCCGCACCGCCCAAGCATTGTTGATCGCGACGATCCGGTCAATCTGCCCGCGCGGCCAGTCACGGCAATCCAGAACATTCGGCGCGCTGCCAAGCATCAATACAATCATGGCCGCCTTCCCGGTCTGGAGCGTGCCGTCATGGGCCTGGTTCGGGGCGCGCGTGTCAGATGGCCGGAAGAGCCCGTGCCCCGAACCGTCGCAACATGTGCGCCGCACGGATGTTGCCGGCAAAGATAGCGCCCGAATGACAAAAGCAACACGCGACGAGGCTGGCATCACGCCGCGACGCACAGCATGGATGGCTAGAGTGCGTCGC